>AASF01001255.1 GCA_000168735.1 Candidatus Endoriftia persephone str. Hot96_1+Hot96_2
GCCTTGATCAGGCTGGCCGGCAATGCCTGCCCTGTCTGGCGCTTCCTCTTCCCATGTTGGGTCTTGTTCCCAGCAAAAATAGGTAGTTTGATGAAGACGGATAGACTTAAGCTGTTCTCTCTCGGCTCATTTTTCCTCATGTCTTTGCCGCTGATTGACGCAGAGGCCTATGTGCCAAACGGTGGCTTCTACTCGCCTTATGATTATCGTGCGTCGTTCTATCCGGAGCGTCAGAGGAGCCCTGATTATCCTCTGCCGCAGCCACGGGTTAGCTATCCGTTTCAATGGCAAGGCGTAACCCCGACACGTTTTCTTGAAGAGCTGCCACCGTTGTGGAGGGAGCGTTTTCGCCCCTATTCATCCGCTGGCGATCGCTATGGTAGACGTTATGTTCAGCCCGTCGACTACCGGGAGCCGGCGCCACGGATTCGATACTCTTTTCCTGCTCAGCCTCATCAGGCGTATGGATGGCGGCGTTCGAGGCCAGCGGTGGCGGATCGGTACCAGGGTTACACTGGACACATCTATCCGCCCTACTGGAATGCGTCAAGACAAGCAGCGCCTCCTGCCTGGATGGCACATGAGTATGCCAACTATCGTTTCCGGCCGATGCGCCGGCAGTCTGGGCCGCAGCCGGTGCGCAACTGGGGCATGGTTGCACCGCGATCTACGGGCTACTCCCCGCAGTTTGCTGTGCCGCAGCAGGTTCAGATGCCGACCTTTCGGCCATCCCCTGATTACTACCAAGCAGCCCAGGTGCCAGATTATTCCAGGTTCAACCAGACGCGAATTCAGCACGGGTGGCAGCGACCTGGTCGTGAGTGGGCTGGAGCAGGCCCGGCTGCGAGCGGGCGCTATATCTATGGCTATTCAGCGCCTGCACGCTATGTATTTCGCCCTATGACGCAACCAGTTGCGCCGCAAAACAGGGCCAGTGGCTATCAACAGAACTATTCTGCCGGTGCTTATTCAAGATCCAACCCAGTCGCGTCGGCGCTTCAGGATAGGAGATCTGCCGCCTACAATCCTGCAGTGCAACCAGCTCATAACTGGAGGTTCGTGCCCCGTAATGAGAACAGGCCAGCGATACAGCGGGGCTATCGTTTTCGGCCTGTCGGAATGACGCGCCAGGTGCCGGTTGCTGTGAGTGGTTGGCGAGGCGATTTTCGCAACAGGAACGAAGAGAACTATCGGCATGCTCAGCCTCAGGAGCTCTCCCCCAGTCGAGACGAATGGCCGATGTTGTCGAGCCTGCCGGACTGGCCGTCCACGATGAAACGGATGATGATCCAATGCCCGCGGCCTTTAGCTGCTTGGCGGGATGTCATATTGCAACGAGAGACGAACCTATGATCACGGTAGTCGGTAGTCTGAAGGGGGGTTCAGGAAAGAGTACCCTGACCTTTAATCTCGCTGTCTGGTTGGCAATGGCCGATACCGATGTGGTGTTGGTGGATTGCGATCCACAGGCGACTTTGACTGACGTGGTCGAAGTGCGTACCGAGGAGGGCTATGATCCGCGCATCAAGGTGCTCGATTCGAATGGCCTGGATGCAGCGCTGGCGGATGAACAGGGTGAGATGCTCATCGATGTGGGTACTGCCGATATCGAATCCTTGAAAAAAGCGTTGAAGATGGCCGACCGGGTGGTGATTCCGGTTCCCCCTTCGCAGGCCGATGTCTGGTCAACACAGCGTTTTATCCGCTTCGTTGAGGAGGCGCTAGGTGACCGGGAGATGCCTGAGTTAGTGGCATTTATTAATCGTGCGGACACCCACCGGGCGATCCGTGAGTCGGATGAGGCGGCCGCTGCTCTGATCTCCCTGCCTGGTATCGATTTCGTAAAGCAGCGTCTCTGCCAACGCACAGTCTTTCGGCGCTCCTTCAGTGAAGGGTTGGCGGTGTTCGAGCTCGACCCGCGCGGCAAAGCATCGCGGGAGTTCAATTCACTTACAGCAGCCCTCTATCCGCAGCATCTGCGGGCA
>AASF01001254.1 GCA_000168735.1 Candidatus Endoriftia persephone str. Hot96_1+Hot96_2
GATCAGCAGGGCACGGATCAGTAGCGACCGCGACCACCACCACCGCTGTGGGTGCGGGGCTTGGCTTCGTTGACACGCAGGCTGCGACCGCCCAACTGGCTGTCGTTGAGGCTATCGATGGCGCTCTGTGCGGCGCTGTTGTCAGACATTTCGACAAAGCCGAAGCCGCGGGAGCGACCGGTCTCGCGGTCCATAATGACCTTGGGCGCTGTCTACCGCGCCATAGGGAGCAAAAAGCTCATGCAACTCATCATCGGGTGGTGTTCCAAGAGAGGTTTCCAACATAGATATTCATTTCCAAAGCTCACTGAAAAAAATGCATTTGAGAAAATAACAACGCCACCAACCAATCAAATGCAAAATCAATCGATAGCTCCGGTCGGGGAAAACCTCAACTCGGTATCTCCCGCACACCGCGGGTATGAGTACTTTAGTCGGTTTCTTCCAATTGTGCAGCCTCTAATTGCTCTCCAATTGCAAACCAGTCGGTCTCTATTGCTTGGAGTTGGCGATCGACCTCGGCTTTCTCGGCAAGCAGCTGTTTTAGATCTTGTTTTCTATCCTCCTGATAGAAACCCGTGTCGGCCAGCGAACTCTCCAGGATGGATTGGCTGGCCTGCAGGCGTTCCATCTCCTGTTCGAGCTTCGTCATCTGGCGTTTGAGTGGCTGCAGCTGGCGCCTCCGCTCGGCCTCGGCACGTTTGCGGGCGCGGCGCGCCTCGGCGGTATGCTCTCCCTCGCTGCGGCTGTTTCCATCCGACCCCTGTTCCCGCCGCTGCGCCGTCAGCCAGGCGGGATAGGCCTCCAGGGTCGTCATGGAAGGGTTCGACGCGCCCGCCGTACACCAACCAGAGGCGGTCGCAGGTGATGCGCAGCAGGTGACGGTCGTGGGAGACCAGCACCATCGCCCCCTCAAAATCCTGCAGCGCCTGGCCGAGGGCGTGGCGCATCTCCAGATCGAGGTGGTTAGTGGGCTCGTCGAGCAGCAGCAGGTTGGGGCGTTGGTAGACCAGTAGTGCCAGCACCAGGCGCGCCTTTTCGCCGCCGGAGAAGGGTGCGACCGGCTCCAGTGCGCGCTCACCGGCAAAGCCAAATCCGCCGAGAAAATCCCGCAGGAGACTGGCTCGCTGGCCTTGGCATCAAGACGCTGCAGATGCTGCAGTGGGCTGGCGTGCAGGTTGAGCTGCTCCAGCTGGTGCTGGGCGAAGTAGCCGATCTTCAGCTCCTGGGCGGGCAGTAGCTTGCCGGCCAGAGGGGTGAGTTCGCCGGCCATCAGCTTGATCAGGGTCGATTTGCC
This sequence comes from Candidatus Endoriftia persephone str. Hot96_1+Hot96_2, assembly GCA_000168735.1. Classification (GTDB taxonomy): domain Bacteria; phylum Pseudomonadota; class Gammaproteobacteria; order Chromatiales; family Chromatiaceae; genus Endoriftia; species Endoriftia persephonae. The sequence continues at coordinate 1,298 of AASF01001254.1, forward strand.
CGCGCCGTTGGGGCCGAGCAGGCCGATGCGATCGCCCGGCTCGAGGGACAGTCCGATCTTCTGCAGCAGCGGCTGTTGGTTGTAGCCGGCGTTGACCTTTTCGAGTTGCAGCAGCGGGTGAGGGTTGTGTTGCGGTGCGCGGAAGGCGAAGTGGAACTGAGAGTCGACATGGGCCGGGGCGATCAATTCCATGCGCGCCAGTGCCTTGAGGCGGCTCTGGGCCTGGCGCGCCTTGGTGGCCTTGGCGCGGAAACGATCCACATAGCTGCGGATGTGGGCGATCTCGCGCTGCTGTCTCTGATGTTCGGCCTGCTGGTTGGCGAGGCGTGCGGCGCGGATCTGCTCGAAGGCGGAGTAGTTGCCGCTGTAGAGGCTGGCAGTCTGCTGCTCCATGTGCACCACATGGTCTATGGTCTGGTCGAGAAAGTCCCGGTCGTGGGAGATCAGCAGCAGGGTGCCGGGGTACTTTTTCAGCCAGCCTTCGAGCCAGATCACTGCATCCAGGTCGAGATGGTTGGTGGGTTCATCGAAGCAGCAGCAGGTCGGAGCGGCACATCAGCGCCTGGGCCAGGTTGAGGCGCATGCGCCAGCCACCGGAGAAGTGGGAGAGCGGCTGTTCCATCTCGCTGGGCGCAAAGCCAAGCCCGTAGAGTAGTTGGCCG
>AASF01001253.1 GCA_000168735.1 Candidatus Endoriftia persephone str. Hot96_1+Hot96_2
GATCCCCGATCTGTTCATGAAGCGGGTCGCCGAGGAAGGCGACTGGACCCTGGTGCTCCCCCAACGAGGTGCCCGACCTGCACGACCTCACCGGTGGCTGAGTTCGAGGCCGTCATACACCGCCTGCGAAGAGAAGGCCGCGCGCGGCGAGATCAAAGTCTTCCGCAGCCTCAAGGCGGTGGATCTGTGGCGCAAGATGCTCGGCATGCTGTACGAGACCGGCCACCCCTGGATCACCTTCAAAGATCCCTGCAACATCCGCTACACCAACCAGCACGCCGGCGTGGTACACAGTTCCAACCTCTGCACCGAGATCACCCTGCACACCAACGACAGTGAAATCGCGGTCTGCAACCTAGGCTCGGTGAACCTGGCCGCCCATGTCGACGAGAACGGCCTCGACATAGCGAAGCTGGAGCGCACAGTCACCACCGCCATGCGCATGCTCGACAACGTCATCGACTACAACTACTACAGTGTGCCCCAGGCGCGTCACTCCAACCTGCGCCACCGCCCGGTGGGGCTCGGCATCCTGGGGTTCCAGGACGCGCTCTACAAACAGCGCATCGGCTACGCCTCGGAACAGGCGCTGACCTTCGCCGACCGCTCCATGGAGGCGGTCTCCTACTATGCTATCCAGGCCTCTTCCGAGCTGGCGGCAGAACGCGGCCGCTACTCCAGCTATGAAGGTTCGCTGTGGAGCCAGGGCGTGTTGCCGATCGACTCACTGCAGCAGCTCAAGCAGGCCCGTGGCGACTACCTGCAGATCGACCAGAGCAGCAGCCTCGACTGGGATGCACTGCGTGAAAAGGTGAAGACACAGGGCATGCGCAACTCCAACACCATGGCCATCGCTCCCACTGCCACCATCTCCAACATCGTCGGCGTCAGCCAGTCGATCGAGCCGACTTACCAAAACCTGTTCGTCAAATCGAACCTCTCCGGCGAGTTCACCGTGGTCAATCCCTATCTGGTGCATGACCTGAAGCGCGAGGGGCTGTGGGACGAGGTGATGATCAACGACCTCAAATACTACGACGGCAGCCTGGCGCCCATCGAGCGCGTCCCGGCGGAGCTGAAGGTGCTCTACGCCACCGCCTTCGAGATCGACCCGCGCTGGTTGGTGGAGTCCGGCAGCCCGCCGCCAGAAGTGGATCGACCAGGGCCAGTCGCTCAACCTCTACATGGCCGAGCCGTCGGGCAAGAAGCTCGACAACCTCTACAAACTAGCCTGGGTGCGCGGCCTCAAGACCACCTACTACCTGCGCTCGATGGGCGCTACCGCAGTCGAGAAAACCACCGCCAGCAGCAGTGGTGACGTCAATCGACTTGGCGACGGCGCTCCGGCTGAGGCGCCCAAGGCCTGCTCGATCCTCGACCCGGATTGCGAGGCCTGCCAATAACACGGCCACCGGGCAACACGACATGTAGAGCGCCGTGAGCGGCGCACTGAAGCCCAGCGACCAGGCTGCGAACACCGCGCCTGCAGGGGCAGAGAGATCAAAGGAGTACACGATATGCTGAATTGGGACGACCCGCTGGCGCCACTGGCCAAGCCAACAGACGCCCCCCGTGCCTGCAACCGAACCGGCACCTCATGCCGAGTCAACCCAGTCGCCTCATCCGGAGGCCAACCCGCTACTCGGCAACCGCGCTGCAGTGCAAACCGAGGCTACGCCCCTGCCTGTCGCAGCGCCGCTTGACACCAAGCCGGTCAACCCGGACGACAAGCGGGTGGTCAACGGTCTCACCGACGTCAACCAGCTGGCGCCATTCAAATACCCTTGGGCCTGGGAGTACTTCCTCAACGCCAACAAGAACCACTGGACGCCGCTGGACATCAACATGGCCCAGGACGTTCACGACTACCACCACAAGCTGACCCTGGAAGAGCGCCACATCTACGAGAACGTGCTCTCCTACCTGACCACCTCCGACATCTTGGCGATGCGCAACATCGGCCTGGCGGTGATGGAAAAGATGAGTGCACCTGAGCTGCAGATCTACCAGGCGCGTCAGGTCTACGAGGAGGCCCTGCACACCTGGACCTACCAGCACTGCATCGAGACCATCGGCCTCGATCAGGTGGAGATCTACAACCGCTACCGGGTGGTGCCGGAAATCAACGGCAAGATCCAAATCGCCAACCGCCGTCTACACTCGATCCTGCGCTCCGATGTGGACCTGTCCAACCGCGATGAGCTGGAAAACTTCCTGATGGCCTACCTCTTTTTCGCCGGCATCTTCGAGGGGGTCTGGTTCTATAACGGTTTCTCGCCAATCTTTGCCCTGCAG
>AASF01001252.1 GCA_000168735.1 Candidatus Endoriftia persephone str. Hot96_1+Hot96_2
CCTTGATCATGCCCTTGATTAGATCCTCCACTTTGACCCGGTTTGCCGACCTCGATGAACAGTCCGGGAAGCGGGGTGTGCGCCACGCCTTTTCACTCACCAGCACCTCGTCTGTGAGGTTGATGTTGCCCTCCTTGGAGTTCGCGGAACACAGCGTAGGCGGTCATGATCTTGGTCAGGCTGGCCGGCTCTAGTCGTTGTGAGGCGTTGGATTCAGCAAGTATCTTGCCGGAGTAAAAGTCGAGCAGCAGATAGCCGCTGGCGGCGACCTTGGGCGGGGATGGAATGGGCACAGCAGCCTGTAATGTCAGGCTGAGTGTAACTAACGCAAGAATGAGCAGGGGGCGGAATAGGGTCATATTAGGTTTCATTGAGTTTCTGGGGGCGCGGCGAGCGCCTATTTTAAGAGCTTGTTGAGTGTAGGGAAACATCTCTGATTGGGAGAGAGGGAGGAATGTTTCCCGCGATCAGCGGATCACCACATGGCTGTCGTGGATGCCGAGTTCATCCAGGTGTTGGGCGAGACGGTCAGCACCCTCAACGTTGGGAATTGGCCCAATCTGCACTCGGTAGACTGGTTGCTGCTCGGCAGCTGGAGTGACGGATCTGCACTGGTGTGTCGAGCTGGCTGAGTATCCTCTGCTGCAGGCGCCGGGCATTTTGCTGGTTGCCCAAAGGCGCCCACCTGTAGGAACAGACTGGGGTCGCCCTTGGGCTTGCTCCGAGCTGGTCGCTTCGGCGGCTTGGTGGGCGCGCCTGGGGTGATCGCTTCGATCTCCAG
>AASF01001251.1 GCA_000168735.1 Candidatus Endoriftia persephone str. Hot96_1+Hot96_2
GCCCTTGATCAGGACGCACCACGAAATAGTGGTGGCGCTGCTGGCTGCGCAGGAGGCGCGCCTTGTCGATGCTGAAACCGCGCCTGAGCCAGCCGAGCAACTCTTCGCTGAGTGGCAGCACGCCGGCGCCGGCGTGCTCGCAGGCCTTTTGTAGCGCCTCGCGCCCGGCCTGCGGATTGCCGCTTTTTAGATAGACCAGGCCGAGCCGCTCCAGCACCGCGCCGTGGTCGCGGCGGTGCAGACTGCTGTGCAGGCCAAGTTTGGCATAGTGGGCATCTGCATCCTGGCAGAAGCGGATGATCTCGTCATAGGCATCGGTCAGCTCCAGGCTCTCCAATACACACTGGGTGTAGTGGCGGAAGAAGACCTCCGGTGCCTTGGCGGATACCGCCAGGCGCAGCGCCTCGCGATAGTGCTGTAGGGCCTCGGTGTGGTTGCCCTTTAGTGCCAGCAGCTTGCCAGCCTCGGCTATCGACAGGTGCAGTTGATGGGCGCTGGGGGTGTGCATCAGGCAGCCCTCAGCGAAGGCGATCCGCGCGCCAGCGTCTTCCAGTGCTGCGCGCAGGATGCGGAGCCTGTAGCTCCGGCATCACGCCCGGGGATCTGAAACCGGTGGCCCGGGGCCAGGTTGCTGCCCGGCTGGTGGAGGCCAAACCCTTCCAGAGTTCGTTGTAGTACAGCCTGGTCGGAGAGGGAGAG
>AASF01001250.1 GCA_000168735.1 Candidatus Endoriftia persephone str. Hot96_1+Hot96_2
CTTGATCAAGCTCTACGCCCATGAATTTCCCGCCAGCCATCTGAGTGCACTGGCGCCGGGGGCTGATTGACACTGGCATGATGGAGTATCTCTGCAGCCAGCCTGATCCAGGCAGAGTTCCCGGCGGTGCAGCGGCTGCGCGACTCTCGCGACACCGGGGGCACCCCCCCAGCCGATGAGGCCGCGGCACGGATCGCCGCTGCAATCCCCCATCTTTACGACTATCCCAGCGGGGAGTTTGTTGATATCCGCACAATGTGAATAGGTCAGTCAGTGGCTGATACCATTTTGATAATGCCGGGAGCACACTCCATGCCCAGACCTTTTCTGCACAACCCTGTCGAAGCTGACTGCACCGCAGCGATGTCGTGGACGCGCCTGTTGTTGATTGCGATGGTCCTGCTGGCCTGCTCCCATCAGGCCCTCGCCCTCGAGGTGAATATCACCCCTGGAGCTCCGGTGAGTTCCAGGCTCGAGCCATGCGGGTAAGCCGCTGACTATCAGACGCAACCAGGATACCGAGGCGATGCTCGAATTCGACTTCGCCCGGTACCTCCCGGCCCTGTCCGCCGTTCTGCGCTCAGCCGATGCAGCTGGCGGCGGGGGTGGAGACCATCGGTGAAGTGGAGTTGGTCGAGTTCATGCGGACGCGACTGGCTGATGGCTCCGGCCTGTTGATCGATGCTCGCACCTCCGACTGGTACGAGCGCGGCACCATCCCCGGCTCCATCAACCTGCCGTTCACCCAGCTCAACCCCAGCCAGGGCGCGGATGATCTGACCCTGGAGGATTCGCTGGCCCGGCTTGGGGTAGAGCTAAAGGACGATGGCTGGGACTTTTCCGCGGCGAAATATTTGGTGCTCTGGTGCAATGGCCCCTGGTGCGGCCAGTCTCCCACCGCCATCAAAGGGTTGCTGAGCATCGGCTACCCGGCCGAGAAGATCCTCTACTATCGCGGCGGTATGCAGCTGTGGCAGATCTTTGGCCTGCCGGTTGTGGTTCCGGAGTGAGCCTGAAGCACGCTCTTCTCGATCTGGCATAATCTCTTCGGTTCGGCGCTGGCGGGTTTCTGGGGGTGCCGTCGTACTTCGAGCCCCATGGCGCAGTCGTTTATACTGAGCCCCCCACCAAAACAGGATCAGCCAGATGGCAGAAACAGCTCCCAGACGAAACCGAAAAAGCGCAGCCGCGGCATCTATCTGTTGCCCAACCTGTTTACTACTGCAACCCTGTTTGCCGGCTTCTACGCGATCCTCGCAGCGATG
>AASF01001249.1 GCA_000168735.1 Candidatus Endoriftia persephone str. Hot96_1+Hot96_2
ACGCCTGCCTGCGTCTAAGGCCTTCATCAGACGATAACTGTTTAAAAGTCGTTTCAGGCGGCGCGGATTGGAGATCTTCAGCCAGTCCGCCAGTTGCATGAACAGCTCACGCTCTTTTGTCGTTTCTCTGATCGCTTTACCGGCCAGCAACTGGGTTCGTTTCTTATCTTCCTTCGGCGCCTTGCCACCTTCCTCCGCCCCCGTCTCTTCAGGAACGACTTCACCTCCAGAGGGCTGCATTTCGTCCACCAATTTCTGTTGCGCTGGCACCGCGCGAATCTCCCGGCAAACTCCCCGGTGCCACTTGCTGCCCGGGCTCAGCACCATGAGGCCCGGGCCTCACGGTGAGCTCACCGGATGCGTCCGTTCCTGAAGATCCCTTCTTTTTATCCGATGACAGATCGGCATCCTGCAGCACCTCGACAATAAGATCTTTGAGGATATAGTTTTCGACATCCTCCTTCGCCGGATCGCTCAGGCAGACCGGCAGATGAAAAATCTTGCCAAGATAGTCCCGCGCGATGGCCTGGGCGGTACGCTGACTGGCCCTTTTCCGCCAGTTCATAATAGTGCTGGGCCAACGCTGCCAGCGCCATGCGTTCATCCACCGCAACGATCAAGATCATCGATATAGAGCAGCAAACGGCGCGGGAAACAGGGCCGATGCAGGCGTATCCGACAGAGCTTATCCACCTTTTCCTTGATCACCGGCAGGGTACCCAGGTACTCGCCGAAGTCGGGAAGACGCAGGTAGGTCTTAACATGTGTCGACCCAAGTCTGGGCAAACAATTGTCGCTCCTTTGGACAGCATACCGAACAGCGCACCGACGCCCGCAAGAACACCCAATCCCAGCGCAATGCCCGAGGTATCGCCCACCAGGCGAGCCATCATAGGAGGAAGATAGGCGGCGTTTACCCCAAGCCACTGGGTGCCGACAACCTCCACGATCAGCAGGAACAGGCCTGTCCAGAGATAGACACCAATCCTTTGTGACGACGTCACCAGCTGCAGCGCCAGCCAATTGCGCCGAATCCAGTCCAGGTCGTTGGTCAGCCCTTTCACCACCTCCTGGGCCAACCCGGCCTGCATGTTGCCGGTGTGTTCATAGCGCCAGGCATTGAACTCGGCAAAGAGGTAACGGTGGGTTTCCGACACCAGTTTGTCGGGCTGCTTTTCCTTGTGCATTATCGGACATACTGGCCAGAAACAGCGCAACTAGGTCGTCAGCCGGGCTCGCTGCTTGCCCCAGCAGCCCGCATAACGCCGGAGCACCTTGACGAGGGCCTCCCAGCAGGTGATCGTCTCATCACACCCGAACCACAAACGTTCCTCCTGCCGGCAACGCAACTCTTTCTTCAACAGACTCAGAACCGTGCTCTTGCCCGTCCCCCAAATGCCCATCAGCCCGATGGTGATGTGCTCACCGTCGCTGTGATCGAGTAGGTCGGCTAGAGCGTTGACCAAGTCCACCCGGCCCAAGGTATCCTCTTCGGCAGGGATATCTTTCAGTTGACGGGGACCTTGCCTATCTCTCCTGGCATGGGCTCGACGGCGGCCGGGATACCCTCTGACTCCGCTTCAGGTAGCGGCAATTGATAGGCTGCCGCCTCCATCACCTCCCTCTCATGCTCTGCGGACCAGTGACCTATCAGACGGTGGTACTCTTCCCGCAATGAGCCGCCTCCACCTAGCCACTGCTGGTAACGATCCCAGACTTCGGGGTCAACCATCCTCAGCGCCTTCTCCCAAGGAGCGAGAAAATCGCCCCAGTTATCCGGTTCCCCCGCCGGCCAAAGAGGGATAGACAGCATGTCACGCAACCGGGCTTTTATCAGAGCCTCGAAGTCCACCCGCACATTGCGTTCAAAGCCTCCTGCGCCAAACGTCTTCACCGCCACCTCACGGCCCCTGGCAACGGCGAGATCGGCGTAGACGAGGAAATCTGAGTCAGCGTGGATCAGCTGGGGATTAGCTATGGTTTCAGCGAAGGCGCTCCCTTTAATGACTGAGGGTGAGACGCTGGCTGTCGCCACTGCGCGTGAGGCAGTACCCGCAGCGTAGGCGGCCGCTGATATCGCCCTTGCCGCAATATACTCGACCCCGCTGCCAGCATTCAGGGCCCCACGCGCCAGAGCGGGGGCAGCGGCGCTCACCATGGCGACAGCAGATTCCTCCGGG
>AASF01001248.1 GCA_000168735.1 Candidatus Endoriftia persephone str. Hot96_1+Hot96_2
CGTTCCAGCTCAGCCTGGAGCTTGCCCATCTCCTTCTCCAAGCGCGCCAGCTCCGCATCCTTGTCGATCAGGCCGGCCAGTGGGATCAGCACCTGCATCTCGCCGACCAGGGCGGTGGCAGACTCAGGGCCGGCATCGCCCTCATCCAACCGGATGATCGACTCGGTCCTGGCCAGAAAATCAAGGTAGGGGCGAGCCGCCTCGGCCCAGGTTGCATCCTGCTCGCTGGCATTGGCCAGCAGCACCGGCACCTTTTTCGAGGGGGCGATGTCCATCTCGCCCTTGATCTTGCGGATACCGAGGATGAACTGCATCACCCATTCCATCTGTTGCTCCGCCTCGGGGTTGAGCAGCGCTTGGCGGAAGCTGGGGTAGGGCTGGAGCATGATGGTTTTGCCACTCTTGCCAGCCAGTGGCGCGACACTGCTGCCAGATCTCTTCGGTGATGAAGGGCATGATCGGATGGGCCAGGCGCAGCAGGGCCTCGAGCACCCGCACCAGGGTGCGGCGAGTGCCGCGCTTGGCGGCCTCCGATGTGGTGTTGCTGTTGAGCACCGGCTTGGTCAGCTCCAGGTACCAGTCAGCAGTAGTGGTTCCAGGTGAACTCGTAGATCGCCTGAGCGGCGTGGTCGAAGCGGTAGTTTTCGCTCGCCTCGGTGACGCTCTGTTTGGTCTGCTGCAGCCGGGAGAGGATCCAGCGATCGGCCACCGAGCGCTCCAGTTCGCCTCCCGATCGTGGTAAAGACTGGCCACAGTCCTCTCCCTCGGTGTTCATCAGCACGTAGCGGGAGGCATTGCCAAAGCTTGTTGCAGAAGTTGCGATAGCCCTCGATGCGCCCCAGGTCGAACTTGATGTCGCGGCCGGTGGCGGCCAGCGCGGCGAAGGTGAATCTCAAAGCATCAGTGCCGAAGCTGGGGATACCGTCGGGGAACTCCGTTGCGAGTCTGTTTTTCGATCTTCTTCGCCAGTTTTGGCTGCATCATGCCGCTGGTGCGTTTCTCCACCAGCGCCTCCAGCTCGATGCCATCGATTAGGTCGATCGGGTCGAGTACGTTGCCCTTCGACTTGGACATTTTATCGCCGTGGGAGTCGCGCACCAGACCGTGCACATAGACCTCGTGGAAGGGGACCTGCCCATCCATGAACTTGAGCCCCATCATGATCATCCGCGCCACCCAGAAGAAGATGATGTCGAAGCCGGTGACCAGCACGTTGGTGGGGTAGAATGCCTGCAGGCGCTGGGTATCCTCCGGCCAGCCGAGGGTGGAGAAGGGCCAGAGCGCCGAGCTGAACCAGGTGTCGAGTACGTCCTCATCCTGGCGCAGCGGGTAGTCGGCGTCGATGCCGTGCTGGTTGCGCACCTCAGCCTCGCTACGGCCAACGTAGACGTTGCCTTCGTCGTCGTACCAGGCGGGGATGCGGTGCCCCCACCAGATCTGGCGGGAGATGCACCAGTCCTGGATGTTGCGCATCCACTCGTAGTAGGTGTTCTTCCAGTTGTCGGGTAACGAAATTTGATGTCGCCCTTCTCGACGGCCTCGATGGCGGGCTTCGCCAGTGGGC
>AASF01001247.1 GCA_000168735.1 Candidatus Endoriftia persephone str. Hot96_1+Hot96_2
GCCCTTGATCCGGAGGTGAAAGCGACCAACCAGATCCAGGTCAACGAAGCGGCTAGGATTCTGGCCGACTCCATTCTCTATCAGCCTCCCCGGTGCAGTGATGCGCTGATGCGGGCGTCTATTAACCCCGGTAAAATATCAGTGTTGCTGGTCACGGGTGCGGGCTATAATCGCCCCCTTTTTCAAGGGGAGTGTCTGAATGAATCTGGACGCGCACATCGTCCAGATTCATTCAGAGGCATCCAAGGGCAGCCGCTATTTTGTTATCCCGCCTCGAAGAGCGACTGAAAAAGATCGAGCAGAACCAGCTTGGCATCCTGCTGGGTCAGGGCCTGATCGGCCTGGAGAAGGAGAGCCTGCGGGTCACGCCCGCAGGCGGTATCGCCCAGAGTGCCCATCCGGAGGCGCTGGGCGCGCCATTGACCCACCCGTACATCACCACCGACTATTCCGAAGCGCTGACTGAGTTCATCACCCCGCCACTGCAGCAGCGCGATGCGGTGCTCGAGTTCCTGGCGGGATGCGCCAGAAGTTTGTCTACGACCGGCTGGAGGGGGATGAGATCCTCTGGGCGACTAGCATGCCCTGCGTGGTGGAGGGCGGCTGCACTATCCCCATTGCCCGTTACGGCAGCTCCAATGCGGGGCTGATGAAGACGGTCTACCGGCGTGGCCTGGGACACCGCTATGGCCGCGTGATGCAGGTGATCGCCGGGGTTCACTTCAACTACTCGCTGCCGGAGGCGTTCTGGCCCGGTTATCAAACGTTGGAGGGCGGTAAGGGGGATTTGCAAGGTTTCATCTCCGAAGCCTACTTTGGCCTGATCCGCAACCTGCAGCGTTTTGGCTGGTTGGTGCCCTACCTGTTTGGTGCCTCGCCGGCGATCTGCAAGTCGTTCCTCGGCGGGCGCCCCAGCAGTCTCAAGTCATTCGATGAATTTACCTACTACCAGCCCTACGCCACTTCCCTGCGGATGGGGGATATCGGTTATCAGAACAGCAAGGAGCAGGGCACCGGTGTGAAGGTCTGTTACGACTGTCTCGATGCCTATCTGGAGACCCTGGGGCGTGCCGTCGAGACCCCCTGCCCGATCTATCAGACGATCGGGGTGGAGGTGGATGGGCGCTATGAGCAGCTCAATGCTAACATCCTGCAGATTGAGAACGAATACTACAGCACGGTGCGGCCGAAGCAGATCCCCGACGGTATGGAGAAGCCGATCCTCGCCCTGCGGCGGCGTGGGGTGCGCTATATCGAGTTGCGTTCATTGGATGTGAATGCCTTCGACCCATTGGGGATCGACCAGCCGCAGATTCGTTTTCTTGAGGCCTTCCTGCTGCTCTGTCTGCTGCTGGAGAGCCCTGCGATCAACGTCTTCGAGCAGAAAGAGATCGACCGCAAGCGAGGGTGCTGCCGCGCATCGCGGGCGCGATCCACGGCTGTTTCTGCCAGCGTACCGGCCGGGAGATCCGCCTGCGCGACTGCCCACCTGGAGATCTTCGACCGCCATGCTGCCGATCTGTGAGCTGCTCGATGCCGACAGCGCTGATCA
>AASF01001246.1 GCA_000168735.1 Candidatus Endoriftia persephone str. Hot96_1+Hot96_2
AATGTTGTTGCGCTGCTGCAGCACAGCCTGGATGCGGATGCTGAGGGTTGGTTCGAGGTGATCGCCGCTGGTGAAATCGTGCCGGCGAAGAAGCCCGCCCCTGAGATCTACAAGCTGGGCAATGCAGCAGATGGATATCAGCCCGGACGTCTGTGTTGCCTTTGAGGACTCTGAAAACGGCGTCAAATCTGCTGTCGGCGCAGGCATCAACACGGTGCTGGTGACCACCAATGACTACACTGAGGATCACGACTTCAACGGCGCCGAACTGGTGCTGGATCAGGCTCGGTGAGCCGGGTGATGGTTTCCGGGTCATCAGCGGCAGATGCGGGTGGTGCCGATCATGTCGATCTGGCGCTGCTGCGCCGCTTCCACGCCGGAGCCTGAGCAGTGGTACAGATCGCTGACCGGATGGCACGCATCCAGCCCTTCTATGTAATGGATCTGCTGGCCCGTGCCCGTGGCCTGGAAGCTCAGGGGCGCTCGATCATCCATATGGAGATCGGCGAGCCTGACTTCCCCACTCCGGCACCCGATCGTGGCGGCGGGGCAGGCGGCGTTGGCCTCTGGCGAGACCCACTACACCCCGGCCAAGGGATTGCCGGCGCTGCGCGAGGCGATTGCCGGCTTCTACCGTCACCGCTATGGGGTGGAGCTGGATCCACAGCGAGTGATCGTCACCCCGTGGCTCCTCAGGTGCCCTGCAGCTGGTGATGAGTGTGCTGGTCAATCCTGTGCAGAGCGTGCTGATGGCCGATCCGGGCTACCCATGTAACCGTCACTTTGTGGAGCTGGTTGAGGGCACGCCGTTGGGCATCCCGGTGGGAGCTGATACCGGCTATCAGCTCACCGCCGAGCTGGTGGAACAACACTGGCGCGAGGATAGCTGCGCGGTGCTGGTCGCCTCACCCGCCAACCCCACCGGCACCCTGTTGTCGCAGTCGCAGCTGAAGGCACTGCACCGTACGGTGCAGCGGCTTGGCGGGGTGTTGATCGTCGATGAGATCTATCAGGGGCTGGTCTACGATGGGGAGGGGCTGGCACTGGCGCTGGCGCTGGCGGACGACCTGTTCGTGCTCAACAGCTTCTCCAAGTTCTTCGGCATGACCGGCTGGCGGCTCGGCTGGCTGGTGGCCCCTGAAGCGGTGGTCGATCCCCTCGACCGGTTGGCGCAGAATATCTTTCTCGCCGCCCCGACCCTCTCGCAACATGCGGCTTTGGTGGCTTTCTCGCCAGAGGTGATGGAGATTCTCGAAGTGCGCCGGCTGGAGTTTCAGCGGCGCCGCGACTTTCTACTACCGGCGCTGCGCGGACTGGGGTTCGACCTGCCAGTGACCCCCCAAGGCGCCTTCTATCTCTACGCCGGCTGTGAGGCGATCAGTGATGACAGTGCCGCGCTGGCGGAGCGACTGCTGGGGGAGGCAGGGGTGGCGGTGACGCCGGGGCTCGACT
>AASF01001245.1 GCA_000168735.1 Candidatus Endoriftia persephone str. Hot96_1+Hot96_2
GATCCAGCATGTATTTGGTGATACCCGCTTCTCGGCCGCCACGGTCTACGAGATGGAGGCGGTCAACTATCAGGTGCTCGCCACGGGGCCGGTCGGTAGCAAGATTAGCGGCCTGTTTGCCACACGCCTGGGGGGCGAGCGGCAGCTGCTGATTGCCGGGGTGCAGGATTTTCAGATCACCTATGGGGTGGAGTCAGGACAATGATGGTTCTGCCGATCGATATACCGACTGGGACTCAGTGGGCAGTGCCAATCTCGATTTAATCACCAGTCTGCGGATCTTTCTCGAGATCAATCCGGGCACGCCTGTGGCGGATAGCCAAGGCAAGATGGCCGACGATGAGACCCGCGAGTTCCACCTTCACCATCAAACTGCGTAACCGTGGAGGCACCATATGAGGTTTCCATCCGTAATCAAACCGCATCGGCAGCAGCGTGGAGCGGTGTAGGTGCTTGGCGCTTGATGCTGCTGGTGATAATGACCGTGTTGGGCATCTCGGGCATCGGCAACTCGGTGCTGGAACAGCGCATGGCGGGCAACTTCCATCAGTCGAATACCGCGTTGCAGGCGGCGGAGGTGGCGCTGCGAGTGGCGGAGCGCTGGCTGACGGCCAACATCACCAGCACGGCAAACCTGAGTAGTTTCAAGAGTGGTAGCACCGGCCTCTATTCGGCGATGCGGCATACGGTCAATATCTCCCCGCCACTACAGGCGGAAGACTCAGACCGGATCTGTGCCGGCACCGAGTCGGGCG
>AASF01001244.1 GCA_000168735.1 Candidatus Endoriftia persephone str. Hot96_1+Hot96_2
GCCTTGATCATGTCAATCCGATGCAATATGATGAACCGCATGTTCGGTTCATGCAAATCAGCGCGATGATTACGGCCGTAACCGATCGCTACTACGCACCACCCGCACAATACGATCGTGGGAATAAATTACGGCACCACCCCGACTTATCAGGCACCGTTTTTAGGCTACGGATATGGCGATAACCCTGGAATACAGCAAGCCCGCAAGACTATGGGAGTGCATCGAGCTACGGGNTTACACCTCGCCTTCCCAGTACACCCAGCCAACCTATCCATCTCCCCAAGACTACAGCCAGCAGGGTCAGGCACTATCTCAACAACCCGGCAGTAACCAATACGACACCAGCGGCCAACATCAACACACCACCAGCGCCCGTTCACCAGACTCAAACGAGTCCCACTTGGCGCCCACTCACTCAGGCACAACCTGCCTCTACCAGCGCATCGATTGGCCGCTACTCTCAAGACCCGCAGATACCTGGACAATTCGGCATGGAATCGATTCCAATGGTCAACGGTCAACCTGCCAAATTCCGGCCCCTCGAAACGCCGCCGAGAGCCGACGATGGGACAGTCTCCGCACAGTAGTGGCGGAGCCGGCGTCTTAGATCGAGAGGCCGCTAGCCGATAGAAAAACCTCGGTACTCCTCGCCGAACAGGGTCTCACACACCACCGCAGTGACCTGGGCACTGGGTGGCCCCTGATGCAGCCATTCCCGCAACGCCTCAACCGCCGCGGCATTACCACAGGCCACCACCTCGACACGCCCATCCAGCAGATTTTTGGCATAGCCGGTCAGCCCCAGCCGC
>AASF01001243.1 GCA_000168735.1 Candidatus Endoriftia persephone str. Hot96_1+Hot96_2
CCCTTAGCTTCTTTTTCATCTTTTTGGGTGCTTCGCGATCACCCGCCTTGTAGTCTGCCAGCGACCATTTCAGGTACATGGCGAGCTGACCAGCAAGTACACCGGAGTCATCTTCAGCGGAGGAACCGCCTTCGGCATGGCACTTTTCGCAATATTTGTCATGTAGCTTGGCACCTTTCTTGGCCAGAGTTGCGTCGTACTTTTGTTCTGCGCCGACAAAAGGCTTCTTGCCAAAATAACTGGCCATCTGCTTAAACTCGTCGTCAGAGTAGCCTTTGGCAATGCGGGCCATGATGGTGGTGGGGATATCGCCACTCTTGAAACCTTGCATTGCCTCAACAAAGTACTCGGTGGAGAGTCCCGCAATGCTCGGGGTGGCAGGGCCGGTGCTTGCGCCATTGGTGCCGTGACAACCTGCGCAGGTGTTGGCCAGCATGCTGTCGCTTGTGCCCATCATAAGGGGCTGTTTATCAGCTGCGAAAGCCATTGAGGAAGCGCTGATAGCCAGCGCGCCAATCAGGGCCTTCTTGAGGGTGGTGTATGCCATGTTACCTCCTTTGGATTTTGAACAGGCTTACGTGGTAACGGAGGGATCAGTATCCCTCAAGGGTGTGTTGGTCCTCTTTTTAGAGGGTTCCAACATTACGCACACGTCGGATGAATAGCGGCACTCGCCAACAGCTTGAACACTCCATCCGTCCGTATATTGCTCTTCTAACGGCAACAAAGCCGTAACGCGCGGCCGCTCTAGCGTCGCGCAGGCTTCGCCTCATAGGTTTCTGTTTATTATTATTTCCCAGGATCTAGCGTTACGGCTAAAGCCTTAGATCCTTTGTTAACGGCCTTACTTCGCCTGGCTAAGCAGAGCCAGGATCTGTTTCATTCGTTTCTTTGTTGCGATGCTGATGGCAGTTCTGCCATCTCTGTCTTTTAGATTTTTGTCTGCACCTTTTTGTAACAACAGCTTGACCATGTCCGGGGAGCCACTGCTAACGGCTTCCATCAGTGGTGTGATGCCATCGCTATCAGCTGAATTAATGTCAGCGCCGCTCTCGAGAAGGAGTTGCGTGGTCTGGATATGACCCTGCCCCACTGCCCATGTAAGCGCTGTGGCGCCATCCCGATCTTTTTTGTCGATGCTGGCGCCGTGGGTGAGGAGTTCTT
>AASF01001242.1 GCA_000168735.1 Candidatus Endoriftia persephone str. Hot96_1+Hot96_2
CCTTGATCAAACATGGTGCAGACCCGCATGCCAGCGACAATACACAGGGCGACTCCCCTCTCGATCGCGTGTGACACATGCTCGACCAGCGGTGATCCAGCGTGCTGGCCAAAACTGGAGCCGAGCTGGTATCGCCGCGGTGGCTAAGNTTGACATGACTCCCCTGCATGATCGCCGCCGGCCAATTGGCGACGCGGTCCACCAGCCAAGGTGCTACTGGCAGCTGGTGCGCCAACCCCAATGCGGTCGGACCTGCAAGGTGCGCACCCCGTGTCTGGTATGCAAGTCGACAGCGGCTCGGCAAAAAACCCCCTGGAACAACTGCTCCTAGCAAATGCCAACCCCCGCACGCAAGTAAAACCCGTTCCAGCCACGCCCTGCTGCTGCTGGCTGCCAGAACGCGACTCTGCCGACGATCACAGTTGAAGCTGCTACGTGCCGGTATTGATGTGGACTCAACAAACCCATGCGGGAGACACCGGACTGATCCAGGCTGCAGCCCTGGGCCACGAGGCTGTTGTGCACAAACTGCTGGCGTGGAATGCCGACCCCAACCGACGCAATCAAAATGGCACCTCTGCTACTGATGTGCCGCTGCGGAAGCTGGCAGGGTAAGGATCGTCAAAGCGCTTCTGTCCCACGGCGCCAACCCCCGCCTCAGAAACAAAAAACGCGAGCAGGCCATCGATCTGGCCA
>AASF01001241.1 GCA_000168735.1 Candidatus Endoriftia persephone str. Hot96_1+Hot96_2
ACGAATCGCCCTTGATCCGATTCTCTGCGCTCGCCTCTACCACCAGATCCAGGACCTGACCGGTGCCTCAGGTCGCTTCGGTCTGCTCGAAATCAGCCAGGAGGTCTTCTCCCTGGAGACCGAACTGGGTCAGTTTGTCGACTCCGGCCTACGTCCCAACGAAACAGAGCTGGCGGAGCTGGATCAACAGATGGCCCGCCTGCAGCAGGCGCTCAGCACCGTCTGCGCACGCCACTTCAACCTCGCCATTCCAAGTCAGCCCACCGATGAGGCCATCTACTATCTGCGTCACACCGAGGAGATCGCCCCCGGACTGGTGGCCGCGCTGGAGGCAAAAAAGTGCATCGTGCTGACCTACAGCCGGGGCCGATGACCTGCTTGCCGAGATGGAAAAACGGGTGCCGCAGCTGCTGCTCATCGATACCGTGCATCTGCCGGCACTGAAGAGCATCACCGATGCCTTCGAGCAGCTGAAGAAGCAGCAGAAGCCCGGTGCCCAAGCTGCTGTTTCTGTCCCGCGCCAAGGAGCTGGAGCTGCGCCTGCAGGCGATGCGCGCCGGTGCCGAGGGCTATTTTGTACCGCCCTACGACATCTCCCGAGCTGGCGGACAGAATCCACACCATGACCGAACCAGACGAGGGCCCCAGCTACCGGGTGCTGATCGTCGAAGACGATCCAGCACAGGCCGATTTCGCCAGTGCAGTGTTACGCAAATCGGGCATCGACTCGTTGATCGTCACCGAACCACTCAAGATCCTCGAGGCCCTCGACCAATACCGCCCCGACCTGATCCTGATGGACCTCTACATGCCCGATGCCGACGGCATCGAGCTGACCAGCATCATCCGCGAACAGCCGCAGTTTATCGGTACCCCGATCGTGTTTCTCTCGGGTGAGCAGAATACCGGAAAGCAATTGGACGCCCTCAGCGTCGGCGGCGACGACTTCATCGCCAAACCGATCCGGCCGCGCTTTCTGATCACCACCGTCATCAATCGCATCCAGCGCTCACGGATGCTGCAGCAGACCCAGAAACCGGTCAATTCGCGCGACCCGCTGACCGGGTTGTCGACCCGCCGGCACTTCTATGAGCATCTCGACAGCCTGCTGCTCAAGTCCGACCCCTCATCAGCCGGACTCGGCGTGATCTACCTGGAGCTCGATATCCGCAGAAGAGGCGGCGGCAGCGCCAACGGCCAGGATGCGGATGACCTACTGCGGCAGATCGGCAGCATGGTTTCTGGCAGCATCGAACCCCAGGATATCGCCGCCCGCTATGACGAACGGACCATCGTGGTACTGGCCCAGCGCCCCCACATCAACAACCTGAATGCGCTCGCCGAGCAGATCCGAAAACAGATCGCATCACACCGCTTTGTCATTGGCGGCCGCGAGCACCGAATCATCCCCAATGTCGGCCTCTGCCAGTTAGATGATTCGCTCTTCACCGCCAGCGAGATGCTCTCGCGCAGCGCCAACGCGGCCTCCTCTGCCCGCGCCACCGGCATCAACCAAGTAGTGCAGTTTTCGGTTAAAGAGGAGCCGCTGGATGAAGACTCTTCCGATGAGGCGCTGTTTTCACACATCAGCCACTCGCTGGAGGAGAACTCGATCCAGCTGCTCTTCCTCCCCTACAGCGATACCCAGGGGGGCAACCTGGAGTTCCATGAGCTGATCCCCCGACTGATGGGCAGCCACGGCGAATCGATCCCCACCGCCCGCATCAATCTGTTTGCCCAGCGCACCGGTCTGTTCAAAAAAATCGACCGCTGGTTGCTGGAACACGCCCTGTCGGTACTCGACCAGCGCCGCCAGCAAGGGCGACCGACAGCGCTGATC
>AASF01001240.1 GCA_000168735.1 Candidatus Endoriftia persephone str. Hot96_1+Hot96_2
GATCAAGGTCGCATCCCGCTTGCGACACCATCTCAGGGAGGAGGATACCGCTGCGCGTCTTGGTGGGGATGAGTTTGTGGTGTTGCTGACAGATCTGGAGGGGGATGAGGCGCGTATCTCAAGTCGGGTGATGCAGGTGGCTGATCAGGTGCGGATGGCACTTGCCAACCCCTTCGAGATTGCTGGACATGAATTGCATGTCTCAACCAGCATCGGTGTTGCGATCTATCCGGCGGATGCAAAAAACGTGGATGATCTGCTCAAGCATGCGGATACGGCGATGTATCGTGCCAAGGAACGTGGCCGTAATCTGGTGCAGTTCTTTCTGCCGAGTATGCAGGTGGCGGTGAATGAGCGGCTTGCGTTGGAGCATGACCTGCGCAAGGCAATTAGTAGCAGTGGCCTGTTGCTTTACTATCAGCCTCAGGTGCATCGGGATGGGCGGGTCTTCGGTGCGGAGGCGCTGCTGCGCTGGCAGCGGGAGGATGGCAGTATGGTCTCACCGGCGGAGTTTATTCCGGTAGCGGAGGAGACTGGGCTGATCTATTTGATCGGTGGCTGGGTGCTGGAGGAGGCCTGTCGAAATCTGGCTGAGCTGAGCAGAATGGAAGCGGGGTGTGATCTGGTGAGTATTGCGATCAATGTCAGCCCGAAACAGTTTCGCCAGAGAGACTTTGCCGGTCATGTGGTGGCGACGTTGAAACGGTTTGGAGTCGATCCTGGGCGGCTTGAGCTGGAAGTCACAGAGAGTGTGTTGGTGACCGACTATCAGGATACGGCCGAGAAGATGCGCCAGTTGCGGGAATTGGGAGTGCGCTTTTCGATTGACGACTTTGG
>AASF01001239.1 GCA_000168735.1 Candidatus Endoriftia persephone str. Hot96_1+Hot96_2
TTAACGAATCGCCTGATCAGATTTTTTATCTCCTTCGCAGCAGTTGCGCTTCTACCTGGCAAGATTTCTTACCTCTGTAGTCAACCACTGCAAAACCACGCCCCTGTCTCTCCGGCCCGAGCCGCCTCGACAGAGGCGGTTCAACGGGGCCAAGGAAGATTGGCTTTGAAATGCAATCTCGTCGATAACACCCGATGATCTCCGAGATCTTGTTACTTGGACTGGGGTTAATTTCATCCCATGGGCATTGGAAAATCCGGCCATTTTTGTACGACCGCTCCCCACCGCGCTCTGCAGAGCTTCTCGCCCTCATCGCCAACTGATTAGCCTGTTGCGCATTTGGTCCGCATTGTTTCTAACCTGTTGATTGTCAACTCCTCCATACTTGCGGCAGTCTCCTGAAGACTTGCTCGCCTGCTGTTCGGTACGGGCAGACAGATTACTATTGCCCGAAGATATCTCGCCCGCCGCACCGATCATGCTGTCCGTTGCCTCTCTCAATTGAGCGATCATTCTGTTGAGATTAAATGTAGATTCGTTCACCGCCTCCTTAATTTCGCCAAAGGTTCCTGAATATTCATGCGTGATCCCTTCGCTCAGATCCCCTTCTTTGACTCGCTTCATCGTGCTAGCAACATCATCAAAAACGCGACTCATCTGATCGATCAGAGCATTGATCCCTTTTGCAAGATGACTAAAAGAAAACAGTTTTCCTTCCA
>AASF01001238.1 GCA_000168735.1 Candidatus Endoriftia persephone str. Hot96_1+Hot96_2
ACAGTAGAATCTAAAGTTCTAACCAAGTAAGCCGATTCCTGTGTTAGCGACAGAATCCCTGAGGTTTCTTGCGATGAATTCACTCGATAAATTGCTTTCAAACATCCCCTGGAAGGCAAAGATCATCGGCCTGATTATGTCATTCATCGTTATCTTCGGTGTTACCGCATTGATCGCCGGATTCCTCATTGATCGACAAAACCACGCCACCCAGAGCACGGTCAGCCTGGCACTAGAGCGGCTTGACGCGGCAACCAACGCCCGTAACGCAGTCTTGGATATGGCGCGCGCCAAGGCGGAGCTGATTGCAGCCGAAGAGGCGGGGCAAATCCGTAAAAACGCCATCGGCATGATCCGCGCTGCCGCCATCCTCGATGAGAACATCCAGCTGCTGGAGCAGAAGCTGCCTGATCAAGGGCGAATTCGCCCTTGATCATTCCGTTCCCGCGCCAGCCCCAACAACTCCAGCGCCTCCTTGGAGTAGGCATGCGTCTTCTCTTCGAGAATCGCGGTCAGCATGCGTATCGCTTTAGGATAATCCTGCGCGGTCATGATTTCCCGTGCCTTCTCCATCATCTTGGTCAGGCGAACCGGTGCATCCAATCGGACTTTATCCCGTTTCGGGAGCAATACAGGAGGCTGCAATGTTTCAATCGTTGCATCTACACCCGTCTCTGCCTGTAATCGATCTTTCTCTTCAGTAGAAGCAAGATCTATCCAGCTATCCGAATAAAAATGTCTGACTTCCCTGTTCGCAATCTTTGCTGCTTCTTTGCTTGAAAAAAAGCCCATGCGCAGGCGATACCATGCCACACCCTCGACTTCAGCCTTAACGGCATAGAGCTTTCTCCCTTTTGGAACCGGAACAGGAGCCACCTTGGAAAAGTCAATCGGGACTCTTTGTGACAGTAGATTCAACACATAATCTCCTGTTACCACCCCTTCCGTTTCAACTACGGCTTGCTCCTTATCCTTTGAGGGCACAGGTAATTTGGTTTGCGGGACATCAATCAGTTCAGCCGGCTCGAGAAGTTTGATCTGCTGAACCTTCTTTTGCTTCTTCAGTATCAAAGAGAGACTGAAAAAACCCTTTCCCTGCTCGATCTCATATTTACTAATCGGGGTTGCAAAAGAGAGCGAAAGCGTGGAATTGCCGATCAGACTTCCATTAAACACCACCCTTTCAAGTGGCACTTCAGCCGTAGCTCTCCAAGAGAACGTTTCATCACCTGTAAGAAACTCACTCTCCGTACCCGGCGTAACAACCGGCTTAATCCGAATGCTTATCTCATTCTGCTTGGCATTGAT
>AASF01001237.1 GCA_000168735.1 Candidatus Endoriftia persephone str. Hot96_1+Hot96_2
CCCTGATCAGATAAAAAGCTGGACAAGCCCATGGGATTCTTTTCTAAAGCTAGGGCAATATGCAAATTGGAAGCAAACAATTGTTAAATATCACACAGGCTACCTTTCAGCAAAACATTTTGAAATTGAAGAAGAAATATTCGAATACGGACTGAAGAAAAAAGAAGCTGATGAAGAAGTAAAAAAGATAAATACAGCTTTAGAGGTCGTCGAAAGATATATACCCAGAACAAATATTGCGATTACTACAGAAGAATTTAATGAAATTACGAGTGAAGTGGAAAATGAGCTCGGAAACCTTGCAAAAGAGCAAGAAAACATACTTAGCAAATTAAGCGATGTACAAGCTTCAAAGTATCATTTAGGTAATCAGCTAGAGATAGCTAAAAGAGCAGCTCTAGAAATAGAAAAAGATTATAGGTTTTCAGTCGAAAACATTGAAGAGGATGACCTTGAATGCCCTCTCTGTGGGACTATTCATGATAACTCGCTAGTAAGTAGAGCATCAATTCTATCTGATAAGCAAAAAGCAGAAGACCAGATCCTTTTTATTGAGAAGGAAATTTCTGAATTATCTGCTGTCATTGATGAGTTAAACCCTAAATTAAAAAGCATTAGAACTCAAATAGCTGAAATTAATAGAAAATACAGCAAAGGGGGTGGGCGTGGTTCTGATAGAGATTTAATAGAAATAGTGGATGGGTTTGCATCTCAGTCTGTTCAGCGTAACGTAGAAGAAACAAAAATTATCACTCAAGCCTCATCTAAGGAGGCAGAGGAAAAACAGAAAGAATTAAAGAAGGAACAGAGGAAGCTGTTATCCACAAAAGAAAAACAAGAGCTTAGTGATCTGTTTGTAGGCCTTCTTACTGAGTACATCTATAAGCTTAATGCCAAAGGTGTGAATTTAAGTAGGGTGAAACACCCTACTGACTATAATAAACTTTTCGGTAGTGGTGGCGCAGCAGAGGGTACAAGAGCAGTGTTGGCATACCAACTTGGCGATATTTAAACTAATTGATCACTCAAAAAATGAGGTTGTATCTCCATTAGTTATTGACACTCCCAACCAGCAAGAGCAAGCAATTCATAATTATGATCGAATAATTGATCTTATAACTGAAAGTATCCCAAGCCATTCACAGCTTATTCTTTGCGCTATGGATAATGAGCAATTAGATTCATTCCGTTCAATATCGAATACTATCTCATTGGATGATAATAAACTGTTAAAAAAAGATGAATACACAGAATTAAGTGATGAAATATTTCAGATTATACAATCAGCAAAAAACGGTTATAACAATCGCGTCAACTCGGACGGCTAAAAGCGTCGTTCGGCTTTCGCTCACTATGCTTTTAGCCCGCCGGTTACGCGAAGCGTTATGTTTCAATGATGAAATGACAAAAATATTATTTACTTCGCTATTGTTGCTAATTCTCCAAAACGCAAATGCTGGAAATATTGATTCCTGCATTTCAAATGAGATATTGGCTCAATATGTTGCACGAAGATTATGCAAATCAGATAAATCAAGAAAATAATGAATTATCTAAAATAACTAAATCAGATTTAAATAAATTTACATTTGTAACTGTATTTGATTTATATTTTCCAATTCCAACAACATTTGCGCTTTCTGGTACTGGCTCACTAAAGAATAATTACTTGAGTTATTATCGGCATTCAAATGAATTCTTAAAAAAACTAGATGCTAGTGATTTAGCGGGGAGCATTGGGATTGGGTCTTATGATGAATATCTAAAGCAAAAGAAAATTGATGATGCTAAAGGATATGCATCTCAAACAAAAATAGTTCACAAGTGTTCATATTTAAATTTAAACATTGAGTTTCACAGCAATAAGTTAATGCCTAAAATGATAAGTGTATGTATTCAAAATGGATCGGAGCATATGTTTATCTCGGATCAGAATCCATATTTATNGGAAANNGCTCTATTCAATATTCAAGCAAAAGTTTTTAACAAAATGAAACATAACAAAGTAAATCAACCTGACATTTTGTTCGCTAGCGCTCTCAAAATGACAGGTTATTTACGACGTTATGTCTAAAAGAGAAAAATAGAGAATGGATACACCTACAATTACACAGTTGCGTATACACAGAGATGAATTAAAAAAATCTTTGCGTGGAATTAAAGTT
>AASF01001236.1 GCA_000168735.1 Candidatus Endoriftia persephone str. Hot96_1+Hot96_2
CCTTGATCCCTTCACCGCCACCGACCACGACTGGATGATGGCCTTCTGCCATGTGGTGCGAGAGCTGGCTGATCGAACGCTGGATGGAGACCCAGCGCAGCTACTACCTGCAACGACGCCAAGCGAGTCTACTACCTGTCGATGGAGTTCCTGATCGGTCGCAGCCTGACCAACAGCCTGCTCAACATGGATATCCACGACGCCTGGCAGCAGCGCCCTGCACCGGCTCGGCATCGAACTGGGAGCGACTGCGCAACCTGGGAGCACGACGGCCGCGCTGGGGCAACGGGCGGCCTGGGGCGGCTGGCGGCCTGCTTTCTCGACTCAATGGCGACCCTCGACCTGCCCGGCATCGGGCTTACGGCATCCGCTTCGAGTACGGCATGTTCCGCCAGCGCATCGAAAACGGCCAACAGTGTCGAGCACCCGGAGAACTGGCTAGCGCACGGCAACCCATGGGAGTTCCCGCGCCCAGAGGTGGCCTACAAGGTGCGCTTTGGCGGTCGGGTACTGGAGTATCAGGGGCCGAACGGACGGCGTCAGTTCGACTGGGATCGAGGGTGATCTCGTGCTCGCCCAGGCCTACGATACGCCGATCCCCGGCTACAAAAACGACACCGTCAAACAACCTGCGGCTGTGGAGCGCCAAAGCGCATCAGGCGTTCGACCTGAGCTGCTTCAACATGGGCGAATACAGCAGCGCAGTGGAGGAGAA
>AASF01001235.1 GCA_000168735.1 Candidatus Endoriftia persephone str. Hot96_1+Hot96_2
GGGACTGGGTGAGATGAATCCCCCGCAGTTGCGGGAGACAACTATCCATCCGGATACGCGACGGCTTGTCCAGCTCACCATCGAGGCGGGTGACGACAGTAGCCGTGTGATGGATATGATGCTGGCGAAGAAGCGGGCCGCAGACCGCAAGCGCTGGCTGCAGGAGAAGGGGGATCTGGCAGAGCTTTAGAAAAAATAAGATCGGGAGATGGGAGATGCGAAATAACTATAAAAAGTGGTGGTTGATGTTGAGTGTGTCGATAGTGACGGGAGGGGCAATGGCTGAAACTGCCCCGGTTGCTCGTCAGGACTCTTCGGCGCTTGGTGAACTGCCGCGGTTGGCTCAGGAAACGAAAAAACTGCTGGATGGAGCAGACTTGCGACTGCTGCAAAAATCGGCTGCCAGGATGAAAAAGATGGCGCCGCGGCTGCGGCATCCAGTTGAGGGGGTTGCACGGACTTGAAGCCAGAAAATTCGACAGTTCCGGCCTCGAGCGCCAGATGAGCAAGGCGCAGCAGGTCCTCGGGCAGCTGCTTGATCTTTACCTGAAGGAGCCGGTCAATCCGCTGCGCTCCCATCTGCTGGTCGATAACCTTCGGCGGCAGTATCAGCGTTTTACCAGGGAGCTAAAGACGCTCGAAGCCTGGGTGGATGACCAGCACTACAAGGTGGTTGATCAGGATGAGGCGGCGCGTAAACTGCTGCACAAACATGACAATCTGATCAGGCAGTTGATCGAATACTCTGAGGGTGCTGGCCAATGACTGTGGATACAGCGCTGGGCAAGCCCCTGGAGAGTGACGCCTGAAACGATCCGTATATCGTTTGGGAGAAGTTGATGCAAAGATATGTTCTCTGGGTGCGTGATTCTGCTGTTGTGGCGGCGCACTGTTGTTGGTTGGTCTGTTCTGGAATCCGGCTTGGCCAGGAGCCCTGCCAGACACCAGGTGTTGTCGCTGCAGGCAAAAACCCACCGGTGGTGACTTTACGCTGGTCTCGGCCAATGGCCCGCTCTCGCTGAGCGATCTACATGGGCAGGTGGTAGTACTCTATTTTGGCTACACCTGGTGCCCCGATATCTGCCCAACGAGTCTGGGTATGCTGTCGATGGCGCTCAACGAACTGAACGAGGCGGAGCAGGAAGGGCTGCAGGTGCTCTTCATCAGTGTCGATCCGGAGCGGGATAGCAATAGAGCGCCTTGAAGAGTACAGTCACTATTTTCACCCGAAGATCCTTGGTGTGACCGGCTCGGCCGAGGTGCTGGCCGATGTGGCAAAAAAATATGGCGCGGCCTATCACCGGGTCGAACAGCCTTCAGAGACCAACTATGTGGTGGATCACTCGGCCGATCTCTATCTGATCGATCGCCAGGGGATGCTGCGCGAGACGCTCTCTCACGGCACTGAGCCGGAGGCCATTCTGGCTGCCCT
>AASF01001234.1 GCA_000168735.1 Candidatus Endoriftia persephone str. Hot96_1+Hot96_2
CCTTGATCAGCTGACCATCGATCTTGTCGGCTGTGGTGACAGACCAGGGGAGCGGTTGAGACAGGCGGGCCGGCTGGACATAGCTGGAGATGAAGGCGATGTCGTGGGAGACCACCAGGATGGTCATACGCTGGTTGAGTTGGCGCAGTAGATCGAAGATGTCGCTCTCCAGTCGCAGATCGACATTTGCGGTGGGCTCGGTCGAGGGATCAGAATCTGTGGCTCGCAAACCAGCGCCCGGGCTAGTAACACCCGTTGGCAGCTGGCCACCGGAGAGGGTGCCGATGCGCCGCTTCGCCAGCCCAGCCGCCTCCACCTCGGCCAGCGCCTGCTGGGCTGCCTGGTGGTCGGTACGGCGGGTAGCCACCCAGGGCCGGGGGCGGCCGCTGAGACGCCCCATCAGCACCGCTTGCTCCACACTAATCGGAAAATCGCGGGCGAAGCGCGGATATTGCGGCACATAGCCGATGGCGCGATTACTGCGGGGCGGTCGTTTACCGAGCACCAGCACGCGACCTGCCTGGGGTTCGAGCAGGCCGAGGATCAGCTTCAGCAGGGTGCTCTTGCCGCCGGCATTGGGACCGACGATGCCGAGGAAATCCCCCGCCTCGACACTCAGGTTGACCTGCTGCAGTGCCAGGGTCTCGCCATAGGAGAAGCTGACGTCGTCGAGCTGGATGACCGGGCTGCTCATCGTCGGTTGGCCTCTGCAATCAGCCGGGCGACCCGGCGCAAGTTGTCGATGTAATTCTCCGCCAGCGGGTCGATCGGTTCGACCCGTCCGCCGATCGCTGCAGCCAGCCGTTGCGCCGTCTTGCGGGGTTGAACTGAGGCTGCACGAAGATCACCCGCACCTGCTTGGCTCTGGCCTGTTCGATCAGTGCCGTCAGGGCCCTTGCCCCCGGCTCCTGTGCCCTCCTGCTCGATGGCGATCTGGGTTAGCCCGTAGGCGTCGGCAAAGTAGCCCCAGGCGGGGTGGAAGACCATGAAGCGGCGCGAGCGCAGGCCGTCTGAGCTGCTGTTTGATCTCCCGGTCGAGCTGCTCGAGCTGTTGGCCAAAGCGTTGGTAGTTGTGTTCGAACTCTCGCTTGGTGTTAGCGGCAGCCAGCCGGCTCAGCTCCACCTGGATCTGGCCAGCCATCTGTTTCGCCAGCCGCGGGCTGGTCCAGATGTGCGGGTCCAAAGCTAAGGG
>AASF01001233.1 GCA_000168735.1 Candidatus Endoriftia persephone str. Hot96_1+Hot96_2
GATCAGCTAAAGGTGCAATCTGTGCAAATTGAGTGGCCAAGCGATCCAATTTGTCAGGTTCCTGGTGAAGTGGAGACCGTGTATGCGGGCGACACGCTCCATGTGTTCGGATGGCTGCGCGAACCTCCTACTGGGAAGGTTGGGTTGGTTATGACTTTCGAAGATGGTCGTACCGTAACCCAAAAGGTGAGCATCTCGGCGAAACTTGCGGATAGTGAAGAATTGCTTACCGATCTGCCCAGGGTAGCAGTCCACACCCGTTTACCCACTCTTGAGTCAAAGGAAGCCACAGAGCTAGCAGGACGCTACCAACTGGTAACAGAGCACACGAGTTGTGTTTTGGTGTTTGAGCGGGATGAAGATCAAAAATCAGGTGAGGTTCCTGCACTTCGAAAGGTGCTGCAAATATTGGCTGCAGGATGGGGAGGTATGGGTAGTGTTGAATGCTGCGATATGGCTCTAGAAGCACCGGTCCTGCACAAAAACGCTATGC
This sequence comes from Candidatus Endoriftia persephone str. Hot96_1+Hot96_2, assembly GCA_000168735.1. Lineage (GTDB taxonomy): Bacteria > Pseudomonadota > Gammaproteobacteria > Chromatiales > Chromatiaceae > Endoriftia > Endoriftia persephonae. Next base: position 494 of record AASF01001233.1, read on the forward strand.
TTACAGATTTTAAGGAAGCGGGATTGCATGATAGGGATATGGATTATCTTGATGTTCCAGCATTCCTGCGACGTCAGGGCGCCAACGGGTTTTGATTATCTGGTTTCATCTTTGAACGCCCGTTATCCAGAAACCACTACAGTGGAACTGGACATTGCAACGATCGCAGAACTGGTGGCTCTCGGGCTAGATCCGGGCGTTGCCGACGCTCTGTTGGATCTTATTCAGCAAGAGAGTTACAGAGCGAGACATTGTCGCTGTCTTCCTGGCGATT
>AASF01001232.1 GCA_000168735.1 Candidatus Endoriftia persephone str. Hot96_1+Hot96_2
CGGTTAACGAATCGCCCTTAGCTTCTAATAAAAGTAATTTTCCAGGAGAGTATTTCTTGAAACGTTTCATCCAGTAGCCATATTCCAATAATATAAAGTATCTTGATATATATAACCTATTCCATATGCTGCAATAGCTCCGTTAATTGTTAATATAGAAATTGATGGGGTAATTTGTGTAGTAAAATTTGTTATTGTTGCCATAATAAATTGATAAAAACTTTCACTGCGACGTCTTTTATTTTTATGAATCATTCTTTTACGATGAATGGCTAAAAGTTTTTGTTGTATTTCTGGACTTATCGTTTTTAAATTAATAAAAAACTGAAAATTACTAGCTTTGTCAAGCAAATTTTGGGCATTTCTTAAATTTCTTCGAAATTTTCTATTTAGTTTTTTATAGTAATCGTTCCAAGATTCCCCTAAAATTATATGAGGACATATAGATGCAGTTGAAGAAACATATTCAAATTGATTGTACTTTAAATTATTGGCTATATAGTTAATTAGTGGATTTTTTTCACTTACTTCATTTAAAGCAATGGAATTCCATTTGTCGCTTACAGTTAACAGATAATTAAAAATATGATAATAGACGACATTTTCCCATTTCTTAGATGCAATTATGCTACCATAATCAGAAATACCATCACCTAGAAATTTAATAGTTCTATTATCTGATAAGTAGAATGGAGCAATACCTATATATTTATGATTGTCTTTTACAATAATAATAAACAAATTTCTATGAATATTAAAACAGTTTATCCACATATTTACCCAGTCAAAAGTAGTAAAAACACTAACACATTTACTCTCTAAAACAAGATGATTCCAAACTTTCTTAATTTTTCTAAATTTATCAAAACTCTTTATTAAAGACACAGAAATCATTTAAAAATGCCCTAATAGAAGTTTCAAAATTTTGAATATCCCAAGGTGTTTTAATACTCTTGATAACTTTAATATTCCATTTTGATTTATCATAGTTAATTTTTATATTACTTAATGTGGGATAATCTTTAACATAATTGTATATATACTTTAAATCAAGTTTTGTTGATTGTTTAATATGTATCTTTATATTATGGGGAAATGTTGAGGCTGCATTTGATATAAAATCTGCCAAATCATTTCTGCAGTTTGAAATCTATTAGTAATCTATTACCATCAACCTTGTGCTCCAAATATCCACCAGCAGAAAAAATACATTCTCGAATAAAACAAACATATAGACGAAATTCTGGGTCTTCATAATTTTTATATATACTTTTTATTGCCTTGGCATAACACCCACCTGTTCTCAAATATATTTTACCTGTTGATTTTATTGTTATATGCACTTTGTTATAGGTCTCTCGTTTGGCCAGAACCAATAACTTGAATTAATTGATTTGCCAATAAGAGGCATTGCAATTTGTTGATTAAAGCCATTTATGCTAGAAATTGATCGGTTCCAATGAATAATCAATGGTGATAATATGTATTTTTTAAGC
>AASF01001231.1 GCA_000168735.1 Candidatus Endoriftia persephone str. Hot96_1+Hot96_2
GGCGGAGGAAGCCCTGGATAGACGAGATGATGTGGAGTCCGNGGTGTGGATATAGGGACGATCGGATACTCTTTTGCTGCGTTGCTGTTTTTTCTTCTGAGTGTGCTGCTGTTCACCAGTTGGCGTGGCAAGCTAGAAGGCGCGTTCCTGCTCTCTGCGGTTTTTATTACCGCTTTGTGGCATGTTTCGGCGGTGATCTGGCTGCAGCTGGGAGGCGTCTGGTCGAGCAGCGCCTATGTTTTCCTCGAAAATGCGAGGAATATTGCCTGGTTTATCTTTCTCTTCAGACTGCTGGTTCCGTTCAAAATGCAGGCGGGCAGAGACGCCCGGTTGTTCACTTTTCTACCTGGACTGGTTTTGATCGGCGCCAGCCTGATGCTGCTGCTGGAAACAATCAATGTGCTGCTGATTGCCGCGCAACAGGGGCCACTGATCGCCGATTTGGAACTGCCGAATCATCTGGGTCTGGCGATCATTGGCCTGATCTTGATCGAACAGCTGTTCCGCAATACCCGCCTAGAACAGCGCTGGAAGCTGAAGTATCTCTACTTCGGTATCGGTTCGATCTTTGCCTACGATTTCCTGCTCTATGCTGATGCATTCTTGTTTACTCATGTGGACCAGGATCTGTGGAATGCGCGGGGCTATGTCAACGCCCTGGTGGTGCCGATGCTAGCAGTGGCCGCGGCGCGCAATCCCGGTTGGTCGGTCAAAGTGTTTGTCTCCCGCAAGGTGGTGTTTCATACCACCGCCCTGGTCGGGGCCGGCATCTACCTGCTGTTTATGTCGGCGATCGGTTACTACATCCGCTATTATGGCGGGACTTGGGGTAAGCCCGCACAGATGGTCTTCTTCTTCCTGGCGCTGGCGACTCTGGTTGCGCTGCTCTTTTCCAGCCATCTTCGCTCCCGCACTAAGGTCTTCTTGAATAAGCACTTTTTCAGATACAAATACGATTATCGTGAAGAGTGGTTGCGAATCATTCACACCCTTTCGGATGGTGAGCCGGGCACGCAGATCCGTGAGCGGGTGA
>AASF01001230.1 GCA_000168735.1 Candidatus Endoriftia persephone str. Hot96_1+Hot96_2
AAACGAATTCGCCCTTAGCTTCGTCAGATAGAGCTACAACTGCAATCGCATACTTTTTCATGCGGTAGAGCAAAGTATCCCGCGAGAGTCCGAGGAGACGGGCTGCCTTGCTGCGGTTACCACTGGTGCGACCCAAAGCCTGTTGGATGAGATTAGCCTCCAACTCATCCAACACTAATCCATCATCCGGCAGGACAAAATCCCTACCGGAGGCCCCATCCAGCCGGGACTGTTCGCGGATCTCCAAGGGAAGGTTTTCCGCCCGGATAATCCGATCACTGAACAGGATAAGCATGCGCTCACTCAGGTTTTTCAGCTCACGAACGTTGCCGGGCCAGCTATAACGTCGCAACAGCTTCATTGCTGTTTTGGAGTAGATGGGCGGGGCCAGCTTATATTGTTCCGCCAGTTCATCAGTCAAGCCCTGAAGCAGGCCGTCGATATCCCCCGAACGATGCCGCAAGGCTGGCAGCTCCAAGGGTACGATGTAGAGACGGTAGTAGAGATCAGCCCTGAAGCTACCTTCCTTTACTGCTTGTGCCAAATCACGGTTAGTCGCAGCCACCACGCGCACATCCACCACCTCGGGCTGGGCTTTTCCCACCGCCTGGCACTCGCCAGACTCAAGGAAGCGCAGCAGTTTTGCCTGCGCACTAAGGGGCAGTTCCGAAATCTCATCA
>AASF01001229.1 GCA_000168735.1 Candidatus Endoriftia persephone str. Hot96_1+Hot96_2
TAACGAATCGCCCTTGATCACGTTCGATACCGGCACGAGTCTCCCGCAGCTGTGCCCGCGCCTCTGTCAGCGCATCACGGTAGTCGGCATCATCCAGTGCGCAACAGCAGCTCCCCCTGGTCGAACCCGGCTGCCCCGGGCTCGACCCGCCGCTCCAGCAGTTCGCCTTTGACCTCAAAACCGAGCCGCGCCAACTGCCAGGGCTGCAGCATGCCGGTCAGTTGCAGGTGCGGCTGCAGCGCCCGTTGCACCGCCTCGATCACCTCAACACGGCTCAGCACCACCGCGCCTGAACTCGGCCTGCGGTCGGGGGCGCGTCTTCACCAAGCCAAACACCGCCACGATAGTGAGCACAAGAATCAGCAGGGTAAGAAGAAAACGGCGTCGAACAGATGCCACTTGGAACACTCTCCGCGTTGAAATCATTGAAGAATCGCCGATTCTATGCGACTTTATGCCGCCCATACTATATGTGGGGTCAGGGTGGTAAAGGATGCCTCGCCTCGGCTAGGGCTGTCCAGGTTAGGCCCGAGACTCACCTGCGGAAATGACAAATCTCACTGCCCGCCATCCAATATCGAAACCACCCGGCATGAACCGACCAAGCCTCCGACCACTGCTACCGTTCCTGGTTCACTGCCTATTGTGGACACCCACCATCCAGGCCGCAGGGGAGCGCATCGATCAGGGCATCGACTGGGACTACTGCGCCCACCCTGACCGAAAACAGCAGCTGCCGCCACCGCCTGTGCCAGCCGCCGCCCCCGACGCCACCCGCATCGAGGCCGATGCGCTGCAGCTCGACCAGCAGCGCAACACCACCTTGTTCCAGGGGCAACGTCAAGGTGCGCCGCAACGAGGCCTACTTGGAGGCGCAGCAGGCGCTGCACCAGCGTGAGCAGAATCTGCTGGAACTGGAGGGGGATATCCTGCTCCAGCGATTCGGCCTGCGCGCCAGCGGAGAGCAGGGCCAGTTCGATCTGAACAGCGACCAGGGCTGGCTGGAGCAGGTAGAGTACCGTTTTCCCGAACGCAACGCCCGCGGCAACGCCAGCCGCGCCGAGTTCAACGGCGACAACCACTCCCGCTATGAAGACGTCAGCTACACCAGCTGCAGACCCGGACAAAGCGACTGGCAGCTGGAAGCAGAGAGTCTGGAACTCGATCGTGAGGAGGGGGTTGGCGTGGCGCGCCACGCCACGCTGAAGCTGGCCGGAGTGCCGGTTCTCTACGCCCCCTACTACTCTTTCCCCATCGACGACCGGCGTAAATCGGGCTTCCTCGCTCCTTCCCTGGGCAGCTCCAGCCGTGGTGGCACCGAGCTGACCACCCCCTAC
>AASF01001228.1 GCA_000168735.1 Candidatus Endoriftia persephone str. Hot96_1+Hot96_2
TTTAAACGAATTCGCCCTTAGCTTTTGGATGGCGTTGAGATAAGCCAGGTGCTGCCGGTCAATGACGCAGGTAATCCGTGGCGCACTACGCGCGGAATGCCGTACACTGCGGAAACAGATATGCTGGTACAGCGTAATTATGATGTCCTGTGATATTGTTGTCCTGATACACACCATAGATAACAGGTGCAGTGAGCAGATGTCCAAGCCGGGCCGTACGAAGATAGGTCCAAATCCCCACTTTCTGATGGCGTTGCAACGCCCGCATGCCCTGTTCAAATCGGACCCTGCCTTGTTCCAGGATGTAGTGGAAGAGCCGGCGTTTTTCGTCCAGTAGTTGGTCGATCTCACGTTCCAATTCCGCCCTGCAGGGTATGCAGACGTTGGAGAATGTCGTCTATGGGGGAACTGGGCATGAATGATCCTTTGAATGAATGCTCGGTAGGTAATTTGGAGGTCGCATTGTTGCGCTGCACGAAGCGCATCGGTCAGATTAATATTGCACAATTATTTTGTGCGTATCATCGATCAAGGGCATCTACTCTACTTCAAACTCCATCATACGATGCAGCACATTATCCAGTGTCTCACCTGGAGCTGCAGAGACAAGGTCCCTCACCATCAGCTCCCTTGCAATGGCCTCGCCGAAGGGGACAATCGTCGCATCAAAGTGGTCAGGGTACGGAGCAGAGGATTCCATAATAAGCAGCACTTCGCTACGCTCACCTGCTGCCATCTGGGAGGACTGAATCGGGTTGAGCTGTAGGAGTTGCCCACCAAATTAGGGGAAGAGCCATCTGGAACTTTCGGCTTGTAGCAGAGAATTTGCTCTCGAAATTCTGTTCGTCCCGCTTCGTTCAGCGGCTCCTCAATTGTTCTGGAAAAGCGCCTTAGCCAATTCTTGGGTTCGTTCGAACTGATCG
>AASF01001227.1 GCA_000168735.1 Candidatus Endoriftia persephone str. Hot96_1+Hot96_2
GATCAGCTTCCCCCATGAGCTACTCAATAAAGGACTAACGATCCTTGGACAGCCCCGGGACTCAACGCACTCGGCACCGAGCCGGAGCTAACCCTTAACATGCTCCCCTCCGCCCAGGGTGTGCTATTCGTACTGGGTGCCGACACTGGGCGTCACCCGCAGCGACATGGAGATCTGGCAGCACCACATCAAGGGCTTTCAGAGTGGCCGCCAGCACGGGCCTGATGGTGGTACTCAACAAGATCGACACCCTTTGGGGACGATCTGCGCGACCAACACGAGGTAGAGGAGGCAATCCATCTGCAGCGTGCTGAGGCGGCAAAACTGCTTGGGCCTGAAGGAGCGCGCGGTATTCCCGGGTCTCAGCACAGAAGGGGCTGCTGGCAAAGATCAAAAACGATACCGAACTGCTGGAACGCAGCTCACTGCTCGAACCTTGAGAGCTACTTAGCCGATGACGTACTCGGTATCAAACAGCAGATCATCCTTCGACACCATCGGCTCCGATGTGGGGCAGATGCTCGACAACAGCCGCAGCGTGCTCTCCAGCAAGCTGAACAACGCCAAGCGCCAGCTTGAGGAGTTGGAAGAGCTGAGCGGCAAGAGCGACGACATCATCAATAACCTGATGGAGAAGACCCGTCAGGAACAGTCCCAGTACATGGCCGATGTGGAGAGCTTCCAGCAGAGCCGCCTGCAGCTGAAAGAGCAGATTGAGAAGCTGCGTGCCGCCCTCGATCTGGATACCCTCAACGAAATCATCGCCCGCAGCCGCAAGGAGATGTCCTCCAGCTGGACCACCCACGGCATGAAGTCGGTGCATGAAGCAGCTGTTCGAGGAGATCCGCCGCAACATGCACTCAGTGGTGGTGCAGAGCGATCAGACCCGCAAGCTGATCCGCGGCATCTATCGCAAATTCCAGAACGAACACGGCTTTGCGGTGGTGCAGCCGCGCATGTTCTCCATCGTCAAATTCCGCGTCGAACTCGAGCTGCTGCATCAGGAGGTGGAGGTATTCCGCAACAGCCCGATCACTACGATGATGGAGCAGAGCTTTGTGGTCAAACGCTTCTTCAGCGCACTGGTCTACCGTGCTGGAGAGATCTTCTCCCGCGCCAGCAAAGAGATCGATGTCTGGCTCGGCTCCGCCCTCGAGCCCCTGGTGCTGCAGATCCGCGATCACAAGGAGATGATGGAGAAACGTCTCACCAACCTGCAGAAAATCGGCCGCTCCCGTACCACCCTGGAA
>AASF01001226.1 GCA_000168735.1 Candidatus Endoriftia persephone str. Hot96_1+Hot96_2
GAATGATTAGCGGCGCGAATCGCCTGATCAAGCCCCTCCCAAGGGCAAATTGAGCGTATAGGACTGCCCACGGGTAACGCAGATCGAGCGAATCGCGCCGCTCAACCTGGGCTCTCGCAACTCCCTCCGGCAGCAATGCTTGGCAGACCGGACTCAGCCAGCGCATCCAGCTCCCGGTCGAATCAAATCCTCGGCTCAACTCATTCAGCAGACCGAGCCAGGTGCGCGCCAGCTGCCGCCCCGGGCCGGGTCGCCAACATGCCCAGCGCCGACAGCACTCCAGCCTGCACCGGCACCATCGCCTGAGTCATCCCCAAAGCCTCGGCCAGGGGCACAAACATGCAGCCCGCCTGCACCACCAAACGAGACGAGGATAAAGCCACGCGGGTCGACCCCGCGCTGCACCGATATCACCCGCAGCGCCCGCGCCATGTGCTCGTTGGCGATGCGGACAATCCCCTCGGGGGGCTGCTCCGGTGACAAACCCATCGCCTCGGCAAGCCCGCCCACGGCACGCCGCGCCGCAGCCAGATCGAGCCGCATCCGGCCGCCGAGAAAGGCGTCGGCACGCAGCCGCCCCAACACCAGATTGGCGTCGGTGACCGTTGGCCGCTCCCCCCCGGCGCCGTAGCAGGCGGGACCAGGTGCGGACCCCGCTGACTCCGGCCCCACCTGCAGCATGCCGCCGTCGTCGAGGTAGGCGATGGAACCACCGCCTGCGCCGATGGTATGCATGTCGACCATCGGCACCG
>AASF01001225.1 GCA_000168735.1 Candidatus Endoriftia persephone str. Hot96_1+Hot96_2
ACGAATCGCCCTTGATCACCAGGTAGTCGAACTCATCGTAGTGGCTCATCTCGCTCACGCGCCTCGCGCATGCGACTCTCGATCACCTCTGCACTGTCCTGGCCCCGGCCATCGAGTCGCTCCCGTAGCGCCTGCGGATCAGGCGGCAGAATGAAGATCGATAGCGCCTCGGGAAAGCGCTGCCGCACCGTGACGCGCACCCGTGCCAGTCGATCTCCAGCACCAGATCCTGGCCCTGCTCGAGCTGCCTGCGCACCGACGCCTCGGCAGTACCGTAGAAGTTGCCGAAGACCTCCGCATGCTCGATGAAGGCGCCGGTCTCCACCATGTGCAGGAAACTCTGATGGTCGACAAAATGGTAATCGACCCCGTCAGTTTCGCCCGGGCGCATCGACCGAGTGGTATGGGAGACCGATACGGCAAGTGCGGGATCACGCTCGCGCAATGCCTTCAACAGACTGGTTTTTGCCCGCACCAGAGGGAGCGGAGAGGATATAGAGGGTACCTGTCGACATAGTGGATTCCGTGATGATCGGTGGGGTCAGGGCTTTAAGGGATAGATCGGGCGCGGCGACTTGTCCCGATAGTAGGGCATCATCTCCTGCGCCAGATCGCTCAGGGTCTGCTGCCGACTCTGCGGTGCAGGGTGGGTACTGAGAAACTCCGGCGGGTTGTCGCCGCCCACCTTCGCCATCTTTTGCCAGAGGGAGACGGCGGCACGGGGATCATAGCCCGCCTTTGCCGCCAGCTCGATGCCGATGCGATCCGCCTCGCTCTCGGCGGTGCGACTGTTGGGCAGCTCCAGCGCCAGCTTGGCCGCCCAGTGCCGGCCCCAGCCATGGTCAACGCCGGTCGGTCGGAAGCGGCGCCAACCGCGATCACGCCGAGGCGAGTCATCATCGCCATCGACATCTTCTCTGCCGAGTGTTTTGCCAGTGCGTGGCTGATTTCGTGACCCAGCACCTGAGCCAATTCGTCATCGGTCGGCTTGACCTGCTCCACCAGCCCCGTATAGAGCGCCATCTTGCCTCCGGCCATGGCACAGGCATTGACCGTCTCTGGGTCGTCAATGATCTTGATGCTCCACTCCCAGGAACTGGTCTCAGGACGCATGCGGATCGCCTGGGCGATCAAGCGTTCAGCGATCCACTCCACCCGCGCCTTCAGCTGCAGGATCGTTGTCGAGCTTGCCCTCCTTCGCATAGGGCTCGAGCATCTCCTGGTAGGCCAGTCGGGAGGATGCAATCGCCTGCTCCTCGGAGATGATCAGG
>AASF01001224.1 GCA_000168735.1 Candidatus Endoriftia persephone str. Hot96_1+Hot96_2
TCGGAGATATCGTGTTCCACTCCGACATCGACCACATGAACTTCCGCGAACTGCCGGTCGGCACCGCATTGGCACACATCGGGCCGATTGGTACGAAGCTCCTGGATGTGCGTGATGAGCGGGGGATCGATCGTACCGAGCGCTATTTTCATGTCGAGGATGGTGAGCTGCGGCTGCGCACAGCAGTGATGCCATCGATGCTGACCACCGATGCCAGCATCATTCGTCAGGATTGTCTCTGCTACCTGATGGAGCGTTACGACAACCACCTGCATGAGGGCGATTGAACCGCCACTTTGCTGAGGGATAGACGGGCAGGAATTATCTGCCATATTTAGGGCTGAACTTTCCCGTTTGATGAGAGACGTCGCCCGCCATGAGCAAGCCCAAACCACCCCTGATTGGTATCACTGCGGCCAATGATCCGCGCATGCCGGAACACTACCTGTTGCGCTGGGACTATGTGCGTGGAGTGGTTGCGGCAGGTGGTATTCCGGTGATTTTGGCGCCCACCTCTGGATTGGAGATCAAGGCGGTGCTGGCTCGGATCGATGCCCTGGTGCTTTCCGGTGGCGGGGATATTGACCCGGCCTCCTACGGCGGTAATGCACGGATCAAGCCACTGCTGGCGAATCCGGAGCGGGATCAATTCGAGCTGGAGTTGGTGAAGCGGGCGCTTGATCTGGAGATGCCGCTGTTAGGTATCTGTCGCGGTATGCAGGTGATCAACGTCGCCTGCGGCGGTGATTTGATCCAGGATATCGAAGCCGAACGGCAGAGCCCGATCCTGCATGATGACCCGCTGCGTCCGCGGGACCGGATTGCCCATGAGGTGTCGATCTTGTCCGGGCACCAGCCTGTTCGGCATGGTGCGACGTGAACGCATCGCGGTGAACAGTTTTCACCATCAGGCGGTGGATCAGCTTGGTGCTGAGCTGCGCATCAGCGCCTTGGCGGATGATGATCTGGTGGAGGCGATTGAGCACCCGCAGTTGCAGTTTGTGATGGGGGTGCAGTGGCATCCGGAGTCGCTGTGTAGCCTTGGTGCGCCGTTCTCAACCCTGTTCGATGAGGTGACCCGGCAGGCCTCCCGGATGATGCATGCCTGAGCCTACTTGAAGTAGTACCAGAGTAGTCCGACATATTCGTGCATGGCGTAGGCGACATTCTTCACCGCCAGGCCATTGGGTAGTCCCTCGAGCCAGACATGGCGGGTGTTGGTTTTGTGGATGAAGCTGGTAGGGGCCGCAATCACCTCCACGCCATTGCGTTCAAAGGCGTAGATGGCGCGCCGCATGTGCAGTGCGTTGGTCACCAGCAGTACCTGCTTGATACCGAGCTTTTTCAGTAATTGTGCACTCAGGCGGGCGTTATCCCAGGTGGTGTTGCTGGCGGCTTCGATCTGGCTGACGCTGACCCCAAACTCATCCTGCAGGATGCGTGCTGCGATCTTCGCTTCGGGCTCGCCGAAATAGATCGGGGCGCCGCCGCTGGGGATCACAGGCAGGCCGGTCTGGCGCGCCAGTTTGGCCGCATAGCGCAGTCGCTCCAGTTCGCGGGCGCTGACCGTGTCGCCGCCATACTCGGGAGCATCCAGATTGCGTCCGCCGCCCAGTACGATGATCGCCTCGGGGTGACTCTCTGCCAGGCGTTCTTCGCTGAGCGCAGGGTGGATCTCCAGCCCCTGCGCGAGCAGATCGGCAGTGATCGGCAGACTGGTGACCCACAGCAGTAGCAGAGCGAAGACAAATACCCGTCGGCCGTAGCCAAAGCGCCAGTAGAGTAGCCCAAGAAAACCGAGCAGAATCGGCCCACCGGGGGGGAGCAGCAGGTACTCGATGGCGCGGTGGGTGATGACGTCCATGGGCTGTGTCGCCTCAGGCTGATGAATAGTGACATGAATTGATTACAGATTTTAGCCCTTCAGCAATCTGCGATGAAAGACGCTTCCGTTGTCAGCGCTGCACAAACAGTGAAT
>AASF01001223.1 GCA_000168735.1 Candidatus Endoriftia persephone str. Hot96_1+Hot96_2
CCTTTGGAGACATGCGAGGTTGGTAGAAAGCGGTGCGACCATCGAAGGCAAAGAGGGGCCTATGCACCAATGTGGGTGAGCTCCAGCTACCTGACGAGGCCGCCCTGTTTCTGGGAGGCCGAGTAAGTGAAAACATTGGTTTTCTAACCGAACTCTCCTTGCACGGCACAGAAGGCAGTAATTTCCTCTCCTTTAAAATGCCGTTCAACTTCAAGGCAGGCGAAGATACTGACCTGCTGGTTGTCCCGTTCATAACGGACGCCTTGGGTGCAGGCTTTGGCCTTGAGTTGCTAAATACGGGAGCATTGCGCAGTCAGCGAGTGGGAGAGGATCGCAAGTCATTGATGGCGCAGCAATATCTTGGCCTTGGGTATGGGGCTGCAGAAGGTATCACATTTGCAGCCGTGAAGGAGTCTGGCTTCCTCAATGTGACATTTTGGTCCCCCGATTGGAGCAATTTCAGTCCAGAGGGTCTGGCCACCTATGTTCGTGGGGCGCTGACGCCTCAATTGGGTGACTGGGATTCTGGACTTGGATTCCAATACTATTTCGGTAAGTCAAAGAATGACACTGGCGGTAATATCATTGAAGAGAAAGATATAAAGGGGTGGTCTATTGATGGCCAATTGCAGGGCGAATTTCTGGGTAAGCCATTAGGCGCTTATGCTGCATATGGGAGTGTTCCTAGTAATTCGCATTTCAATGCTAGCGCAAACAGGAAAACGGCATGGTCCATCCATGGCCAATATGGTGTGATACCAAATAAGGCGACAATTATACTTGGGTATCGACATGCGGATACGGGTGCTGATACCGACAATGCAGTGACAATAGGTGGCACCTACAATTTTGCGCAAAATGTACAGTTGCAACTCAACCACGTACTACGGAGCGGGAGTAAATATGACACTCCGCAGGATGCGGGCGATCAGCAAACAACCTTGATGCTGTTCAGCGGATTCTGATCGGAGTTCAGCTATGAATAATGGGCTATTTGTCCTGGTTGCATGCTTGCCCATAGTGGTTATTTCCGGGTGCTCATCCTTGGGTGAACGCCCGGGAATGCTTGACATTACTTCCGAGCCTACGGGGGCGGAGGTGTATGTCATGAACACAAGAGTGGGCGTTACCCCGCTCATTCTAGAGCAAGGCAAGGTCTTTCCGATTGTCTATCCACGGGAGAAACACCCGCTGTACGGTACGGTTGAAGTGCGCAAGGTTGGGTGTGCCACACAGCGGCTGCGAGTGGGAACACAAGAGATCGCTAAGGGGGTTCACGCCAGATTGGCATGTAACGAAGTGGAACCCTCGATTGTGCCTTCTGATTATCAGCCGAAGTTGCCAGAATCTACTGCAATACAACAATCTGGCAAAACGGTTGACAAAGCCTCCCCTTTTTCTGAAATGCGGTTGCGTCGTGTCATTGAGCCTGCGAGAAAAGGGTTTGATCACGAAACAGGAGGCGAGTGAGATACGGGATCGTATCTTAGACGAACTCTGAATGGATCGTTAAACGCCTCTCATTAACTCCTTGGAAGGAGACTTAGATGATACATATACAACAAAAAAATGCTACTGGCTTTTTCAAGTTAGTGCTGTCATCGGCTTGGGTGTGGCGCCGTCTGCAGCGCTGGCGGATGGAGCTGCATTGGCAAAGAAATATAATTGCCTGGTGTGCCACAGTGTGGATAAAAAACGGGTTGGTCCCCGCATACAAGGCAGTGGCGGCTAGATATGAAGGAGATCCGAGTGCGGTAGCTGATCTTGTTGAAAACAATTAAAACAAGGCGGCAAGGGCGCCTGGGGTTCGGTCCCCATGCCTCCCAACAAGAAAGTTACGGACGAGGTAGCAACGACTATACTGGACTGGGTTCTCGGATTGAACACTGGCACGGTTGTAGCTGCCAATGTGCCGGACTGACCCCTCTGTTGCCTTTGTGCCTGAGGCGAAGTGAGGAGTCAACACGGAATTATCAGGCACTTGAGCTTTGCTGACCACCCTGATAATGAGTAATAGTTCGGCAGGATGCCGCAGGGCTATTAACCCGGGTAAACTGGGAATAGTGGCCGGGTTAATGCTGGCACAAGGATATGTCGGCCGGTCGACGGCAACTAAAGGCCAGGACGCCTTTTGGTTTGCCGAGTTAATAACTGTAATTCAGTAACCGCCCGAGTATCAGCCCTA
>AASF01001222.1 GCA_000168735.1 Candidatus Endoriftia persephone str. Hot96_1+Hot96_2
GATCATCGGGGTCAATAAAGATCACGCCGGCGGGTGTATCGAGCATGGCGTGGAAGCCCTGCGGGGTCAGATCGAGACCGACCTGTCTGCAGTTGGCTGATCGATACCGCGAACCAAATAGGTGCGGATCTCGGGGTAGCGCCGAGCCAGCTCCGGCGCCATTATCGGCGACTCTTCAACGCTAAACCGGGCAAACGAGCCGTCAGGCAGGGGCAGCTGCAGGGGCGCTCCTTCGCTGGCAGTGAACTCCAGCGGCGCTGTCGCCAACAGGGACTCCAGAGCAGGGCGATCGGCCTGTAGGGAACGATATTGGAAGGCGGGCACCGTAGCGCTCCGCGCGGCGACATCCGGCAGGCGCTCACTCCAGATGCCGCCGGCCGACACGCCACCCAGCGGCAACCCCAGCAGCAACAGCCAAACCACAAACCGAGACCCAAAACCCATGCCACTGCCTCCTACGTGAGCCAGCCTGCCGACCAGCCATAAACTATACAAAAGCCGGCAGTGGCTCCTCTCCACGCAGGCGGCCCGCGGAATCGCTGGCAAGCCTCAAACCGACGTTTCAGGGAGCGAGCTTTTTCCGCAGCAGTTTGTTGACCTGTCCCGGATTAGCCTTGCCCTGGGTGAGCTTCATCACCTGGCCGACAAAAAACCCGAGCAGCTTCTCCTTACCTGCCCGGAACTGTTCCACCTGCTTGGGATTGCTGCCGATGATCTCATCGATAATCGACTCGATGGCAGCTGTATCGGTAATCTGCTTCAGGCACATTTAGCCTCGATGATCGCATCAGCATCTCACCTCACCGTCCCAGATCGCTTCAAAACACCTGCTTGGCGATCTTGCCGGAGATGGTGCTGTCCGCGATACGCGCCAGCAGCACACACCGAGCTGCTGCGGCGACACCGGCGACGCTTCGATCACCCAGCCCCGCCTTGTTGAGTGCCCCGGCCAGCTCCATGGTGACACCAGTTGGCCGCCATCTTCGGCTCGGCGCCGGCGGCGGCCACCGCCTCGAAGTAGTCCGCCAGCGGCCGGCTCGCAGGTCAACCCGCCCGCATCCTGATCACTCACGGCCATACTCCTGCTCGAAGCGCTGTCGCTTGGCATCGGGCAATTCGGGCAGCTCTGCTACGGATCGTCTCTAGCAACTCTTCTTCCACCTCCACCGGTAGCAGATCCGGATCGGGGAACGTAGCGGTAGTCGTTGGCCTCCTCCTTGCTGCGCATGGAGCGAGTCTCGTCCCGATCAGCATCGTAGAGCCGGGTCTCTTGTACCACCTTGCCGCCACTCTCGACCAGATCGATCTGCCGCTCCAGCTCGAATTTGAGGGCCCGTTCAAGAAAACGGAAGGAGTTGATGTTCTTCAGTTCGGTGCGGGTACCAAACGCCTCCTGACCCTTGGGGCGGATCGAGAGATTGGCATCGACGCGGAACGAGCCCTCCTGCATATTGCCGTCACAGATCCCCAAATAGACCACCAGCTGATGGATCTTGCGCGCATAGGCCACCGATCTCTTTGATCGAGCGCATGTCGTGGCTCGGAGACGATCTCCAGCAGCGGTGTGCCTGGCACGGTTCAGTGTCGATCCCGCTCATACCGTGAAAATCCTCGTGCAGCGACTTGCCGGCATCCTCCTCCAGATGGGCGCGAGTGATGCCGATCACCTTCTGCTCGCCATCGGCCAGTTCGATGGTGATCGAGCCCTTGCCGACGATCGGCAGCTCAAACTGGCTGATCTGATAGCCCTTCGGCAGATCGGGATAGAAGTAGTTCTTGCGCGCGAACACCGAACGCCGACCGATCTCCGCGCCCTACCGCCAGGGCCGGAACTTCAGCGCCATACTCAGCCGCTTGCTGGTTGAGCACCGGCAGCACGCCGGGGAAGCCCAGGTCCACATTGCATGCCTGGGTATTGGGTTCCGCGCCGTAAGCGGTGGAAGCCCCGGAGAAGATCTTCGATCGAGTGGCGAGCTGGGTATGGACCTCCAGCCCGATGACAGTTTCCCACTGCATGGTCTTTTCTCTTAGGTTAAGGGAATCAGAAACCTGACGGCACCTGCGTGTGCCAGTCGGTCGCCTGCTGGAACTTATGAGCCACATTCAGCAGTCGCGCCTCGGCAAAGTAGTCGCCGATAATCTGCAGCCCCACCGGCAGACCCGCCACCGGCGCCACCGGGATCGAGATCCCAGGCAGACCCGCCATATTGGCAGCGATGGTGTAGATGTCGTTGAGATACATAGTGACCGGGTCATCCGCCTTCTCACCGAGACCAAAGGCGGTGCTCGGCGAGGTCGGCCCCATGATC
>AASF01001221.1 GCA_000168735.1 Candidatus Endoriftia persephone str. Hot96_1+Hot96_2
TGATCATCGATCGGTAGGAGCGGAATGCCATCTGCGGCAAACCAGTTCACGCCTTCGATGGTGGTGCCAAACGGCAGCGCGGCAAAGAAGGGCAGATCCCGATCAAAGCGCTTGGAACGCCTGCGGCTGATTCGCATAGTAGGGATCAGAGATGCCTGGCATCGCCTGTTGATGCACCATCAGGTTGCCCAGCGCCAGCTCCATCAGATCCGGCACCGGCAACCCCAGATCGGGCGGCAGATGCTCAAAACCCGAGAGGATGCTAAGGCCATTATCAAACGGATAGAGTGTCCCATAACCCCCATAGGCCCAGCGTATTGGCGTCCTGAATCTCCCAGAAGTTGCTCTTATAGACCTCACCGTTCTGGCTGGTGGTATTTATCGAACCCGCACCCACCGGATCGTTGGCACTGCTGGTCGCCACATAGGTCAGCTCGAGCTGGGTATCGTCGAGGATCTCCGGCGACTGCCCCTCCCCCCCCTTCTTGACCACCTGGGCATGAACCACATTGAATGGCGGCAGAATGCTGAACACCTGGTAATCGAGATCAGCGCAGTGCATGCCAAGATCGTTGGCAGAGATAACAACCAGATCACCATCGATCGGCTGACCTCCGCCACCACCACCGCCCACGGAACCATCACCAGTAGTGAGCAGCAGGTCGTCAAACTGAATCCGGGTCGACTCGTTGGCCGCGGTCTTCTGGTTGTTGTAGCCGCCCAGGATCAGCGTGTGTGTCCCGGCGGACAGGCTGCCGAGGTTGAGCTCAACCTGCTGCCAACCGGTGGTCTCGTCCGGGCCGCCGTTACCGTTGCCACTGATCTGGTCGATGTGATCGTTGGGCGAGACGCCGATCAGCACGCCGTCGAGGCTGATCAA
>AASF01001220.1 GCA_000168735.1 Candidatus Endoriftia persephone str. Hot96_1+Hot96_2
GATCATCAAGGAGTTTCTACCAAAGAAGCTGGCCTGCCGTGGCGAGGGCAAGCGGGTTGATGTAATCAATCCGAAAAAGCACACCGAGAACTTCCACCGCAGCCGCCGGCTGTTTCATCAAGAGGTCAAGGTGCTGGCGTCGCTGCGCCACCCCAATATCGTACAGGTGCGTGGTTTTTTCCTTGCCAACAATACCGGCTATCTGGTGATGGATCATGAGCGCGGCAAGAACCTTGCCAGCTACATCAAAAAACGCAGCGGTGGCCTTAGCACCCGTTTTATGATGACGGTATTCCCGCCGATTCTCGACGCGCTCAACCTGATCCACTCCCGCAACCTACTGCATCTCGACATCAAGCCAAGCAACATCCATCTGCGCACCGGTGGCAGCCCGCTGCTGCTCGACTTCGGTGCAGTACATCAGATCCAGGGCGAAGGGGGGCGCAACGGCCGCATCGTCACCACCGGTTTCTCCCCGGTGGAGCAGTACTACCAGTCGGGCGAGGTCGGCCCCTGGAGCGACGTCTATGCAATCGGCGCCAGCATGCGCGCCTGCCTCGACGGCAAGGCCCCACCCTCTGCCATCGAGCGCCATGCCAAAGATAAACTCAAGCCCGCCAGCCGAGCCTTTCGCAAGCGCTATCCGGCCCACATGCTGGAGGCCATCGACTGGGCGATGGAGATCAATCACGAAAACCGCCCGCAAAACGCCGGTCAGCTGCTTTCTGCCCTCAACCACAAGCAAAGCGGCAATGACAACGACAGGAGCCTGATGGTGGGGAGCTCTCAGCCACATGCGCCTGCGGGCAAGAGGGTCTCTTCATGAAATATCATTCCAGGCCAGTGCACTCTGATCAGGCAACCGATCGCTGAACCAGGACCGCTGCCTGATCATGGAATCCCCCGACTCAGTACTGCTGGCGCTGGCCGACGGCATGGGCGGACATCCGCGAGGAGAAATGGCAGCGCAGGTCCTGATGAACACCTGCCGCAAATCATTTTTGACCAGCCGCAAACCAATCTCTTCTCCTCGAGTCTTCCTCAGCGGCCTGATGGACATGGCGCACCGCTCAATCCTCGAGTTCGGCCGAGATCAGCAGCCGCCCATCGAACCCCGCACCACCGCCACGCTCTGCCTGATCCAGGATGGCAATGCCTACTGGGCCCACGCCGGCGACAGCCGCATCTACCTGCTGCGCGAGGGCGTAATCGCCCACCGCACTGCCGACCACTCCTACGTCGAGCAGTTGCGTCAACAGGGTGTAATCTCCGCCGCCCAGGCCGCGACACACCGCTATCGTAACTATGTCACCCGCTGTCTCGGTGGCATCTCCAACCGCCCGGTCGCCGAATTCAGCGGCCCCTTTAAGTTGCAACGGGATGATGTGCTAATGCTCTGCAGTGACGGTTTCTGGGGTGCCCTGCAGGAACGTGTCATGGCGCAGCAGCTCAGCGATATCAGCCAGCCGTTGAGCCAGCTGATCGAGATGCTCAGCAACCGGGCCGCTGCCAACAGCCAACCGGAGAGCGACAACGTTACGGCTATCGGCCTGCGCTGGGGGACCGCACCGGTAAACCTCAAACCCGCCGACTTCAGCATGGCACTTGGTGACAACACACCCATGCCCGACACCCCCGAACTGCCGAGCGATAAGGCGCTGGAGGAGGCGATCAACAGCCTGCGTGGCGCCGTCATCGAGGCGACGCACAAATCCAAACTATGAGGAACCCCCATTTGAGACCCTCCGGCCGTCAACCCGACCAACTCCGCCCGATCCGTTTCACCCGCCACTACACCAAACACGCCGAAGGCTCGGTGTTGGTAGAGTTTGGCGATACCAAGGTCATCTGTACCGCCTCCGTGGAAGAGCGCGTGCCCGGCTGGATGCGCGGCCAGGGGCGCGGCTGGGTCACTGCCGAATACGGCATGCTGCCACGCTCCACCGACAGCCGCATGGGGCGTGAGGCATCCCGCGGCAAGCAAGGGGGTCGCACCATGGAGATCCAGCGCCTGATCGGGCGCTCGCTGCGCGCAGCCATCGACCTGCAGGCGCTAGGTGAGCGCAGCATCGCCCTCGACTGCGATGTGATCCAGGCTGATGGCGGCACCCGCACCGCCTCCATCACCGGCGCCTGGATCGCCCTGCACGACGCAGTGCAACATATCTTGCAGCAGGATCTGCTCAAAACCGACCCGATGATCGGCCCAGTGGCCTCAGTCTCGGTCGGCGTCCATAAGGGCACACCAATCCTCGACCTCGACTATGCTGAAGACTCCAGCGCCGAGACCGACATGAACGTGGTAATGAACGATCAGGGTGGCTTCATTGAGGTCCAGGGCACTGCCGAAGCTGCCGCCTATTCACGCCAGGAACTCGACGCCATGCTGGATCTGGCCAGCCAGGGCATCCAACAACTCATCCAGTTACAGCAACAGGCCCTCTCCCAGGACTGACACCCCATCTCGAGAACAATCCATGAACGACAGACCGAGCGATTCACGTATCGTGCTCGCCAGCAACAATGCCGGCAAAGTCCGTGAGATCAACCAACTACTCACCAGCCAACATCTGCAGGTGGTGCCGCAAAAGGCCTTCGACATCCCGGAGGCGGAAGAGACCGGCCTGAGCTTTGTCGAGAACGCGATTCTCAAGGCACGCCACGCGGCGCAGCTGAGCGGGCTGCCCGCCATCGCCGACGACAGTGGCATCGAGGTGGATGCCCTCAACGGAGCCCCCGGCATCTACTCGGCTCGTTTTGCTGGCGCCGGCGCCAGCGATCAGGAGAATCTGCAGCAGCTGCTCCAGGATCTGCAGGGGGTACCCGAGCCCCAGCGCAGCGCCCGCTTCCGATGCCTCG
>AASF01001219.1 GCA_000168735.1 Candidatus Endoriftia persephone str. Hot96_1+Hot96_2
ACGAGTGGCTGGGACCGGGATCCAGCCGTAGGTGTGATCCGCGACCCGGTGGGGCTGGCAGTGGCTGAGGAAGGCACCAGTACGCAATCGACTAGCAGTGGTGGCGAGAGCGGTGGTGGTGGCAGCATCGGCCCGCTGTTTGGGTTGCTGCTGCTATTGCTACCGGCAGTGCAACCCCGGCGGCGGAGGGGCTGATTTTTCAGGCTGGCAGCCTAAGGGATCGGGATGGCGCAGCTCAGCCTTTCCCCAACAGGTCGATCAGCAATTGCCTTGAGAGATCCCGTCCCAGCTCGCCGATGGCGGTGGTGATAGGTATCCGCTTGGGGCAAACTGAGAGACAGACCTGGGCGTTGCCACAGTCGCTCAGGCCCCCGTCTCCCATGATTACATGCAGCCGTTCGGTCTTGCTGTAGCGCCCGGTGGGGTGTCGGTTTTTGTGCTGGACTTGAACCAGTGCGGCAGGGCCGAGGAAGGCACTCTGTTCGCCATACTGGGGGCAGGCCTCCAGGCAGCAGCCGCAGCTCATGCAGCGACTGTAGGCGTAGCTGTTGAGCCACTGCTGGGGCGAGATGCGCGGTGCCCGTTCGTGGATGTCGTAGGGGCCATCCAGGGGCACCCAGGCCTTGACCTGTTTGAGGCTGTCGAAGATGCGGCTGCGATCCACCAACAGATCCCGCACCACAGGAAACTTGCTCAATGGCTGTAGCCGGATCGGCTGTTCCAGCTCATCCACCAAGGCGGAACAGGCCTGGCGCGGCGTGCCGTTGA
>AASF01001218.1 GCA_000168735.1 Candidatus Endoriftia persephone str. Hot96_1+Hot96_2
CCGCGATTCGCCCTGATCAGCTGGATCCTGCTGCTGGCACTACTCACCCTCGCCGGCTGGATCTAAGTCATGCCGGAGAAGACCACCCTAGACCTGCTGCGCCACGGCGAGCCCCGCGGTGGGGCGCCGCTACCGCGGCCAGATCGACGATCCGCTGAGCGAACGGGGCTGGCAACAGATGTGGCATGCTGCCTCCGGCGATACCCCCTGGCAACGCATCATCGCCTCACCGCTACGCCGCTGCAGCGAGTTTGCCCAGCAACTAAGCGAACGGCTGGCGATCCCCCTGGAATATGACGAGCGCCTGGTGGAGGTCGGCTTTGGCAGTTGGGAGGGCCACACCAGCAGCGAACTGCGCGCCCAATTAGCGGAGAAGATGAGGCACTTCTACCACGACCCGGGTCTACCACCCGGCCCGGACGGCGCCGAACCCCTGGAGGGCTTCAGTAGGCGGGTCAATGCGGCCGTGACAGAGACCCTCGAACAGCACCCAGGCAAGCATCTGCTGATCGTCGCTCACGCCGGCGTAATCCGCGCCGTCATCGCCCGCACCCTACGCGCACCGCTGTTCGCAATGTACCGGATGTCGATCCCCACCGCCTCGATCAGCCGCATCCAGATTACGGCGGAGCGGCCGCCTACGGTTATGTTTCAAGGGCGACGCAAGCTCTGATCTTCAGCGGCATGCTGACGCACATACTCAAACATCACCACCGAGGCGGCCACCGCCACGTTGAGGCTCTCCACCTGACCGAACTGGGGGATCGAGAGGCAGCCGATATCCGGGTACTCCTCAGGCTCGAAGCTGTGGCCAAACTCCTTCGTTGGCCGAGTATAAAGGCGCACTTTTGCGGCAGCGGGGTGTCGATCAGTGAATCACCACAGCCTGCGTCGAGGGTAATCAACTGATAGCCTCGTCGCTTCAGCTCGGCATGGCTCTCCTCAAACCGCTCAAAAAAGCGTGCCGGCACCTTTTTGAAAGAGCCCTTGGCCGGCGAGGGATCGAAGGGGCCGATATTCACCAGATGGATCTCATGGGCGCCAAACGCCTCGGCGCTGCGGAAGATCTTCGCCACATTGAAACCCGCCTTCATATGATCGAGCACGATGATGAAGTCGTGCGGACCTGGCTGGGCCAGCAGGTTGCGGTTCTTCTGCTTGATGTAGCGGGCGAGCGCCTGATCGCGTGATTCGCGCCGTTCCCGTTTGCTTTTTCGCTGACGTAACATGGCTCGCCATGATACGTTCTGCCCGGATGTTAGCATACTAACAAAGCCGCCCCGGGGCCTGTTCCGGAGTGACCACCCAAACAATGCCCAGCTACCCCAGACACTTCTTCACCTATTTCAGCCTGAGCTGGGCACTAATCGCCATCGCCCTGCTGCTGA
>AASF01001217.1 GCA_000168735.1 Candidatus Endoriftia persephone str. Hot96_1+Hot96_2
GCCCTGATCCAGTGACGTAACAGGCTGCGCTGGCGGGGCGATGAGAGTGACGAACAGATGACTGCATCGACAACACCCCATCGCACCACTCTGCTGACTGCCAGATCCTCCGGCCACCAGCTCGTCGATCAGCTGCTGGGCATCACCACAGAGCGACGCCGAGCGGGAGAGAGTGGCATCGGCGGCGGGCCAGCGTGCCTTCAACATCGGCACCACCCGGTGACGCAGATAGTTGCGGTCGAACTGGAGCTGGGCGTTGCTCGGGTCCTCCAACCACTGCAAGCCCTGCTGATGGGCATAGGCCTCCAGCGCACTACGTGGGAAATCGAGCAGCGGCCTCACCAGTCGACCCTGACCCAGCGGGGCGATGCGCGGCATGGCGGCCAGACCAGCCGGACCGCTGCCGCGCAGCAGCTGTAGCAACAGGGTCTCTTGCCTGGTCATCTCGATGCTGCGCGGTGAGCAACAGATCCCCAGCCAGCAGGACACCGGCCAGGCTCTGATAGCGACGCTGGCGCGCCAACGCCTCCAGGCTTTCACCCGGCTGTGGGACAATCTCCAGACGTTGCTGGATCAGGCGGATTTCGAGAGCAGCGCAGAACTGGCCGGCCTGCTCGGCCCAGAGCCTGGAGTCCGGCTGTAGGCCGTGGTCTACATGCACTGGCAACAGCCCGCCGCTCAGGCGTTCGCGGAGCCCGGCAAGGGCATGCAACAGAACCGTAGAATCGAGCCCACC
>AASF01001216.1 GCA_000168735.1 Candidatus Endoriftia persephone str. Hot96_1+Hot96_2
TTTAAACGAATTCGCCCTGATCATTTATCGGATATGCAGAATACCACCCGCTTCTCCCCAAAATAGAGGAACAATCCGCACTTTTTCGATATTTTTCGAGGAAATCAGGGGAAAAGACTCAAGCATCTGAAGTGGTTGCCGCCTTACCTCTTCTTGGCATTGGCACCCCACGCAAATATTTAATCCAGAGGGCCGCAAGAAGTCACTCCTCGAGACTCCTCTGGCTGCTTCAGGGACGCTGAAAAATTTGACAAAAAAAAGGCCCAACCGGGGGAGGAGTTGGACCTTAGAGTAGCGCAATGATTGCGCTGGAGGAGGATCAAATTCAATGTCTGCCTGTTGCCCTTATTGATCGGCGCCCATCAATAAACCTTTAGCCTGTGTGAAAAAAAATTTACGCCCCCGAAAAAACCAGCCGCGAACTCGTAACTACTTGTTAACAAAGAAATAACCAGACAATCACCAACCCTATGAAAGAGGCCACGATTCTCATAAGACAATCGTTTGTGATTTAAATTCCCCTACTCCCGCAGATTTTTTTCTCTCTCCTCACCCTATCCAGACCAGCAAATCAGGCACTGTGCTGCGCCAGATAGTCGCCCAAGTGCTCCTCAATCCACTGTCGCAGCCAGTGGCTCGCCCGTGAGCCGTGAAAGCGCCCCAACTCTTCCCCGTGATGGAACAAAATCACCGTCGGGAAACCCCGCAGACGAAAGCGGCCCGCCAGGCGCATATTGTCATCCACCTCCACCTTGCCAAGGCGCACCACGCCTTCGAACTCATCGATGACCCGCTCCAGCGCCGGTGCCAGCGAGATACAGGGGGCACACCACTCGGCCCAGAAATCGACCATCACCGGTTGTTCATTGGAGGCATCGATCACCTTCTGCTCAAAGGTGGCCTCTTCGACATCGTAGATATAGGGAGATTTGTGCGGCTTCTGCATGCCCTTCAATGCCTCAGAATTGGTTAAAATCGCGCATCATAGGTTATCTTATGGGGTTTACCCAAACCGTCAGGGGACCGAATCCATGTCGAATTAAGGGCGATTCGTT
>AASF01001215.1 GCA_000168735.1 Candidatus Endoriftia persephone str. Hot96_1+Hot96_2
TGATCAATAGATTTTTTCCGCCGCTCATCGCTGCCCTCTCTGCATGTTGTGCATCGAGCCCTAGTCTTTTCCCCCGCGGCGAAAAAAACAACCCCGGCTGCGCCGCTGGCCCCTATCCGGTCGGCAGTTCGATCTCCGCCTGCGGCCGGCCGATGAAGTAGCCCTGCGCATAGTCGACCCCAATCTCTTCGAGCATGTGCAGGGTCGCCTCATCTTCAACAAAGCTCGGCGATGGTCTTTTTGCCTAGTCCAGAGGCCATCTCAACCAACGCCTTGACGAACACCTGATCCTTGCGGTTCTGCGGCAGCTGGCGGATGAAAGAGCCATCGATCTTGACGATGTCCAGCGGCAGCTCGCGCAGATAGTAGAAGGAGGAGAAACCGACACCGAAGTCATCCATGGCGAAGCGGCAGCCCAGCTCCTGCAGCTCACGGATAAAACTCTCAGCGGCGGCCATGTCGGCCAACGCCGCCGTTTCGGTGATCTCAAACACCAGCTGCTGTGGCCTCACACCGCGCAGCTGCAGCAGCTGTTTCAGCAACGGCAACAACTCCGGATCATCGACCGCCCAACCCGACAGGTTGACCGAAAGGTTGATC
>AASF01001214.1 GCA_000168735.1 Candidatus Endoriftia persephone str. Hot96_1+Hot96_2
GATCAAGACCGCGACCGGCAAGAAGAAATATCCGGAGATGTTGGAGGCCGACGAGAAAGATCCCGCCGTCCTGGTTGACGGCAAAAAGCGCTTCAAACTCGCCTATGGCCATGTGGACAATACCTACGCTGAAGGCAACAAGCTGAAGTATTGGGACGTCACCTACGACGTCAACGGTGACGGCAAATATGGTGACAATGAGAACGTTGCCAATGCTTACTTTACCCACCTCTACGTTTACAAAGACCTGAAGGGCACTAACCCGGAAGGCACCAGCGCAGACGCGAAGAAGGCCTTCGTTGGCATCCAGATCCCGGTGCCACGTGGACAATGGTCCGGCCGGGGCTGCTGTAGCCAGCCCCCTGAATGGTGGTCACCTGCACTACACCGGGCGAGGTTGGCACTAAAGTCTTCACCAAGTCCCCGGTGCTGGATAACGTGCCTATCGTGCTGACCAATCCTGGCATCTGGGATGCCCTGGGCCTGCCGCTGACGCCATTCACTGATTCTGCCGCCGCCAAGGATCTGCTGGAACTGGTCGAGACCGACATCCAGCCCTTCCAGGAGGCCTGGGTTAGCCTGATGCATGCTGACTCCGGTAAGCCGGTGCTCGACAGCCACAACGGTCGTCCGATTACCTTCGTTGGTACCAACCCGATCGATGTGCCTAACTGTGCCAACTGCCACGGCAATGAAACCGCCAACGGCGATAAGTACGCCCTGTACAAGCAAGAGAAGGCATTCTGGAAAGGCCTGGGCGCCTCCGACTGGATCGCCAACCTGAAGGCCACCTCGGTCTCCATTCTGGAGATGCACGACGATCACAACGGCACTGACTTCCTGAAGAATTACAATCCCAACAGCCGTTCTACGGATAACCGTCTCGGTCGTGATCCTGTGCTCTGTCAGAAGTGTCATGCCGACAACGTCATCGGCGTGCTTCAATCCAAATCGTTCAAGGACCCCAAGACCGGCAAGGAGAAAGTGGTTCCAGCTCTGACTGAGGCGATACATTCGGTACATCAGAAAGCCGTGCCCATGCCTGACTCCCAGAATCGCACCGCGGCCTGCCAGGGTTGCCATCCGTCGCATCGTCAGGACGGCAATATGGATATGTATCCGATCACCCCGGATGGCAAAAACGCTTACGCCGATAAGGATAACCGCGACGCGGCAGGCGGCTGCTATGTGGGACGTGACGTGCACTCCAATCCTGGTAAGGACACAGACGGCGTAGAGACCCCCGAGCACCTGAATGCCATTGGTGAATGGATGCAGGCCAATGTCTCTGGTATCGGCAATGACAAGGGCGGCAAAGGCCTCTGGTGTACCAACTGCCACAGCCAGCTCTCTCTGTGAACTCTACCAGCGTGACAACCTGACCAACGCCTTTAAACATGAAGGCAAGACTCTGCGCAACAAGTCCCTGTCCGAGATCGCCAAGGGCATCGGCATCAGCATGGACAAGCTGAAGGCGATGATGGATC
>AASF01001213.1 GCA_000168735.1 Candidatus Endoriftia persephone str. Hot96_1+Hot96_2
AGTTACCACCATGGCGACCAGCGCCCCAGTAACGACTTCAGCTGCGTCCAGGCTACCGACTAACAACAGCCACAAGGCTAGCGCACTCAGGTAAGCGAAGAGGTAGTGTCCCAACGAAACCGGTCTATCTTCCACTGATGATCCGCAAACCTATAGAGATGCCAGAACTCTGCACACGATGGGCAACACTCCCAACCCATGCGACGCTCGAAGTATAGCCACTCTTTGAGATCCCGCCAGAGAAAATTCTGGCCAAGCCGGATCACTCAACCCGCACTTGTTCTGCATCAAAGTAATGCGCGATATCCAGCTCAGAAATCCAGCGGCATGTAGAAAAAGACAAAACGTCCCTGCTCGATGTCGATCTTGAGCTTGGCCCCATGATGGATGCCGTAGTCCACATAGCCCGGCACTGCCGCATCCTGATGGCACTCCGATGAGTGCTGTGGCGATTCAAAATCCCGGTCCCGGTCGTACCAGGAGAGCAGCATGAACTCACCGAACCGCGACTGCGCCTGAGCATCGGCCAGCTTCATCCCCTCCAGATAATCAAGGCAAGGCCGGTATCGGGATTGAGTTCGACGACCTCGATTCCGTGCATCTCCGGCTCACGACGAACCATGCAGACCGCCGCCTCCTCACTCTCTCGATCAGACATAGATGTTTACCTTTGTAAGTTGGTCAGGCTTTTCCCGATCGCCTATACTACGCCCTTTGCACGCGGCAATGATGCCCCGTTAACCCAAACCGCGATCCAACCCCGATGAACGGCGACCTGGAAAAGCTCCAACCCTACCCTTTCGAGAAGCTGGCGAAACTGAACAAGGGTGTGGAACCGCCGGTGGGACTCAGCCCCATCTCGCTCTCCATCGGCGAACCCAAGCACCCGACACCGGGGCTGATCACCGAAGAGGTGATCAGCCATCTGCACGGTCTTTCGGTCTACCCCGCCACCAAAGGCTCGGCATCGCTGCGCAGCCGCCATCGCCGCCTGGCTGGAACGTCGCTTCTCGCTGCCGGCGGAGAGCCTCAATCCATCCAGACATATCCTGCCGGTCAACGGCACCCGCGAGGCACTGTTTGCGATCGCCCAGACAGTGGTCAACCGCCGCGGCTCGCCGTTGGTGCTGATGCCCAACCCTTTCTACCAGATCTACGAAGGGGCCGCCTATCTGGCCGGGGCCGAACCGGTCTACCTCAACTGCAACGAAGCAAACGGCTTCATCCCCGACTTCGATGCGGTGGACGCCACCACCTGGGAACGCTGCCATCTGCTCTATCTCTGCTCACCTTCCAACCCCACCGGGGCGGTAATCGGCATCTGAAACCCCTGCAGAAGCTGATCCGACTGGCCAACAAATACGGTTTTGTGATCGCCGCCGACGAGTGCTACTCGGAAATCTAATCTGGACGAGACCCAACCGCCGATAGGACTGCTGCAGGCCGCTGCGCCGATGGGCAACACCGATTACAAACGCTGCATCGTCTTCCACAGCCTGTCGAAACGTTCTAACGCCACCGGGCCTACGTTCTGGCTTCGTTGCCGGCGACGCCAAGATCATCGACGCATTCTTCCGCTACCGCACCTACCACGGCTGCGCCATGCCCCCCGCCACTCAGGCCGCCAGCATCAAGGCCTGGGGCGATGAG
>AASF01001212.1 GCA_000168735.1 Candidatus Endoriftia persephone str. Hot96_1+Hot96_2
CGATCATGAGCCTGATTCATGATGAAAAGCAGGTTCGTGAACAGGCCTTCGATACACTGCGTCAGGTGGTGCAGAACGGCCTGTTTGAGCTGCACGCCGAGCACTTCTTCAATGTGCCCGGCAGCTACAGCTGGGCGGAATTCGAGCAGCGCTTTCTCAATGTCACTCACACAAAGATAGACCTCAGTGACGGACGACTTGAGCGGGTGCGGGACGAATTTGCACGCCATTTGGAGGGCGAGCGGGCCGCCTTTCTCAAGCCTCACCGGGTCGATCTGTTGCGCAAGCCGCTGGGCTGATTGGTCAGAGATGTCTTGGCTTGCAGCTGTGATACAGATCACCAATAGCGATGGCTGATTGATCTGGGTCAATACTGGACCATTAAAATTTTAGGTATATCTAATATTATTTGCTGATGGCGGCCCTTCTCTGCTATAAATGAGAATCATTATTGTTATTGATGTTTTTTACAATGGTGCTTCTAATGGTGCTTCTGATGGTTGAGAGAGAGTGTGACAATCAATCGATTAGCCTAGCCTCGCTGCCGGTGGGGGCGCGCGCCAGGATCAAACGTGTCGAGGGAGGCCGGCAGCTGTTGCGTCGCCTGATCAGCCTGGGTCTGCCGTTGGGCGCCGAGATATCGGTATTACAGCAACGTGGGCGGGGTGTCGTGGTGGCAAACGGGGGTATCCGGGTGGCGCTGGGAAGTGGCATCGCCGATAAGCTGATGATGGCGCCTCTGGATGCCGACTGAGAAGGGCTGGAACTGAGCGATGGGCTGTAGTGAATGTGGTGACGGGCGGAGCAAACCCCGCTCTGGGGGCGAGTCTCGGTTGACTATCGCGTTGGCGGGCAATCCCAACTGCGGCAAATCAGCCCTCTTCAACGCCCTGACCGGGATCCGTCAGAAGACCGGCAATTGGCCCGGCGTGACAGTGGATCGTAAGGAGGGGCGCTTCAGTCTCGATGGCGAAGGAGGTCAGCGTCATTGACCTGCCAGGCATCTATTCGCTGGACGCCACCACCCTGGATGAACAGGTCACGCGGGACTACCTGTTGTCTGGCGATGCCGACCTGATCGTCAATATCATCGACGCCTCCAACCTGGAGCGTAACCTCTACTTCACCGTGCAGATGCTCGAGATGGGCGTGCCGGTGCTGATTGCGCTCAACATGATGGATGTGGCGCGCAAGCGCGGTATCTGCATCGATACCGAAAAGTTGAGTGAGGAGACCGGCTGTCCAGTGATACCGATCGTTGCGGTCAGCGGTGAAGGTCTGGAGCAGCTCAAGCAGGGGGTGACACAGCTACGCCGGGGCGAGCTGAGTGGTGGCTTTGCGCTGGCTCATGATGAGGCAGTGGAGCAGGCGCTGAGCGATCTTGATCCCCTGATGCTCGACCAACATAAGACCGCCAAGCGGCGCTGGCTGCTGCTGAAGATGTTGGAAGGAGACAGCTTCGCCCTCGATCAGGCGGATGATGCACTGACACAAAAGGTCGCCGAATGGCAGCAGGCGATTGAGCAGCGCGCCGGTGAAGAGACCGACATCCATATTGCCGACAGCCGTTACGGTCATGCCCACGCGCTGTCGCAGACGGTCTTGAAGGAGCAGGGCCGGGTTGGCAAGACTCTGAGTGATCGCATCGACCGGGTCGTATTGAGCCGCATCCTGGGCATCCCCGGTTTTTCTAGCGGTGATGTACCTGATGTTCCTCTTCGCGATCAACATCGGCGGGGCCTTTATCGACTTCTTCGATGGCATTGCCGGTGCCATCTTCGTCGATGGCCTGGGCCACTGGTTGAGCCAGCTGCGGGCTGCCTCGAGTGGTCTGGTGGTGGTGCTCGCCGATGGCGCTGGCGGCGGCATCCAAGTGGTGGCAACCTTTATTCCGATCATCGCCGCCCTCTACCTGTTCCTTTCGGTGGTGGAGGATACCGGCTACATGGCGCGCGCTGCGTTTGTCATGGATCGTTTCATGCGTTCCATCGGCCTGCCGGGTAAGGCCTTTGTGCCGCTAATCGTCGGCTTTGGCTGCAATGTGCCGGCGGTGATGGCAACCCGCACACTGGAGAACGAGCGCGAGCGCAAGCTCACCATCCTGATGAATCCCTTCATGTCCTGTGGCGCACGGCTACCGGTCTATGTGCTGTTCGCCACCGCCTTTTTCCCGGACAACGGCCAGAACCTGGTGTTCGGCCTCTACCTGATCGGCATAGTTGTTGCGATTCTCACCGGCCTGATC
>AASF01001211.1 GCA_000168735.1 Candidatus Endoriftia persephone str. Hot96_1+Hot96_2
GATCCTCGGCAAACGCCGGTGAGATGTGGCGCAGCACGCGCTGCTCGAGATCCCGGCGTCCATCAAACGGATCGATAAGCTCTCCGTCGTCACTCTCTGCCCATCGCGTTGATGGTGAGATCCCGCCGCGACAGATCCTCCTCCAGGGTCAC
The DNA here is from genome assembly GCA_000168735.1 of Candidatus Endoriftia persephone str. Hot96_1+Hot96_2. GTDB lineage: Bacteria > Pseudomonadota > Gammaproteobacteria > Chromatiales > Chromatiaceae > Endoriftia > Endoriftia persephonae. The sequence continues at coordinate 153 of AASF01001211.1, forward strand.
CCCCGGATGGGCCAGGGGCGCGGCCGGAGTCTGGCGAGAACCGCTGGCGGTGCGTGCCAGGGGCATACTCGCTACCATCCTGCGGATGGATGAAGATCGGAAAGTCACGCCCCACCTGGCGAAACCCCTGTTGCAGAAGCTGCTCCGGCGTCGCCCCCACCACCAGGTAGTCGCGCTCGGTCACCGGCAACCCCAGCAACCGATCGCGCACCGCGCCACCGACCAGATAGGTCTGCATCAGCGGCCGATGCGCGCCTGTTGCAGACGCTTGCGGGCTGCCGCCACTGCCGCCTCGGCCTGCTCGATGCGCTCAAAGTATTCAGGCCGGATGCGCCGGCCTTTGCCGCCACCGATGGTCTGCCGATCTTCGTCTCGCAACACCCTGGCCTGCTCCAGGCGCTGCTCCGCCTCTTGCAACTGCTGCTCCGCCTGCTCGACCACTCTGGCGCGCTGTTTCCGCTTATATTCGCGTTGCGCAACGGCCTTGTCCGCAGCCCGGCGGATCTCACTCTCTCGCTGCTGCGCCTGCTGCTGTGCTGCGGCAGAGGGTTTAGACTCAACCTGGATGCGCTGTGTCTCGACAGAGTCCGACTGGGGGTATCGGAGAAGGGCGA
>AASF01001210.1 GCA_000168735.1 Candidatus Endoriftia persephone str. Hot96_1+Hot96_2
CCCTTGATCATTGGCGTGAAAAATGCGATGAAGCCCGAGTGAGGAAAACCTCATATCACTCATATTCAGAGGCGCGACGGGCATCACCGTAGACGTTGTCTGCGGGATAGCGGGCCTCGGTTGATCTCGATCTTGCGCTGGGCGGCCTCGATCAGGTCGATATCGAGCCGTTCTGCGCAGCGGATCAGATAGATGAAGATGTCTGCCATCTCCAGCGCCACGGCATCGTGTTTGTCTGGCGGCAGCTGATAGCTCTGCTCCTCGCTGAGCCACTGGAAATGTTCGACCAGCTCGGCGCACTCGGCGATCAGCGCCATCGAGAGGTTTTTCGGCGAGTGGAACTGCTCCCAGTTGCGTGTCTGGGCAAACATCTTGAGGCGCTGGTTGAGCTGCGCCAGGCTGTCGGTCTGCGGTGTGGGCGAGCTGCTCATCGGTTGATCCGCTCCCGTGCTCTGCCGATCGCCGCTCGTACCTGGCTCGGCGCGGTGCCACCGATGTGGTTGCGGGCGGCCACTGCCCCCTCCAGGGTGAGTACCTTGAAGACATCCTCCTCGATGTCTGCGGAGAAGCCCTGTAGCTCCTCAAGGCTCATCGCTGAGAGGTCGCGCCCCTCGGCCACCCCGAAGGCGACGGCGCGTCCCACTACATCGTGAGCATCACGGGAACGCCATCCCCTTGCCCACCAGGTAGTCGGCCAGGTCGGTGGCGGTGGCGAAGCCTTTCATCGCCGCCTCGCGCATGTTTTGCTTGCGGCAGGTGACGCCGGGCATCATTTCGGCGAATACCTTCAACGAGCCCTGCAAGTTATCGACAGTATCGAACAGCGGCTCCTTGTCCTCCTGGTTGTCCTTGTTGTAGGCCAGGGGTTGCCCCTTCATCAGGGTCAGAAGGCCGATCAGGTGGCCAAAGATGCGCCCGCTCTTGCCGCGGATCAGCTCCGGTACGTCCGGGTTCTTCTTCTGCGGCATGATCGAAGAGCCGGTGCAAAAGCTGTCGGAGAGCTCTATGAAGGCGAACTGGGCTGAAGACCAGATGATTAGCTCCTCGGAGAAGCGCGAGAGGTGCATCATCAGGATGCTGGCGTCGGCGCTGAATTCGATGGCGAAGTCCCGGTCCGAGACCGAGTCCAGCGAGTTCTCGCTGGGGCGCTCGAAGCCGAGCAGCTCGGCGGTATAGTGGCGGTCGATGGGGTAGCTAGTGCCGGCCAGGGCCGCCGCCCCCAGGGGCATCACGTTGAGCCGCCGGTTGCAGTCGGCGAAGCGCTCCCGGTCCCGCTCCAGCATTTCGAACCAGGCCATCATGTGGTGGCCGAAGGTGATCGGCTGGGCAGTCTGCAGATGGGTGAAGCCGGGCAAGATAGTATCGGCCTCGTGCTCGGCCAGGTCGAGCAGCGCCTGCTGCAGACGCAGGATGCCGTCGCGGATCACCTCGATCTCATCGCGCAGCCAGAGGCGGATGTCGGTGGCGATCTGGTCGTTGCGGGAGCGGCCGGTGTGCAACTTCTTGCCAGCATCGCCGATGGCGGCGGTGAGCGCCGCCTCGATGTTCATGTGCACATCCTCCTGGGCGATCGACCAGTCGAAGCCGCCGGCCTCGATGCGTACGCGGATCTGCTCCAGCCCCTGGACGATGGTGTCCCGCTCCGCGCTGGTGATGATGCCTTGGCGGGCCAGCATCCTGGCGTGGGCGATGGAGCCCTCGATATCATGCCGGTAGAGAGCTGGTCGAACTCGA
>AASF01001209.1 GCA_000168735.1 Candidatus Endoriftia persephone str. Hot96_1+Hot96_2
GCATTACTCATCGCGCTTCTCCTCTCTGTTAGAATCAGGATTCTATCTTTTTTTGTGCCCTTTCTCGCCCTTTGCCGGCCGTTCGTGGCCAACCAATTTTGCTAAACTAGGGCGCTCATTTGGCTTGCACCGCAGTATCGCTATGTCTCTGTTAGGCACTCTATTCAATCTGAAAGGCACCTTCCGCCACGGCGTACACCCAGATCCGCACAAGCAGCAGACGGTGGATCTGCGCATCCAGCGGGTGCCGTTTAGCGAACGCTATGTGATGCCGCTGGGGCAACACATCGGGGTGCCGGCCAAGCCGGTGGTGGAGAAGGGGCAGAGCCTCACTCGCGGCGAGCTGATCGCCGAACCCGGCGCCTTCATGTCGACCGCACTACACAGCCCGGTGACGGGCCGGGTCGCTGCGATCGAGGCCTGCCGGTATACCGACGGCAGCTTCAAGCCGGCGATTGTGATTGAGGCCGATCCTTATGCCACCCAGCAGTTTCAGCCACAGCCACCGGTTGACTGGGAGGCGCTCTCCATCGATGAGTTTATCCAACAGGTGCAGCGCGCCGGCATTGTCGGCATGGCGGCCCGCCCTTCCCGGCCCATGTTAAATTCTCGATCCCCGAGGGCCAGCGCATCGACAACGTCTTGATCAACGGTGCCGAGTGCGAACCCTATCTGACCAACGACCACCGCCTGATGGTGGAACGCCCGGCGGCAGTGATCCGCGGCGCTGAGATCGTGCGCCGCAAGCTCGGCGCCCGTCGCGCCACCATCGGTGTGGAGGACAATAAGCCCGATGCCATCGCGACCCTGCAGACGGAGCTGGGAGACGAGCCGGTCGATATTGTTGGCCTGCCGATGAAGTATCCGCAGGGCGCGGAGAAGATGCTGATCAAGGCAATCTACGGTATCGAGGTGCCGGCTGGCCAGCTGCGCGCGGGACTGCGGCATCGTGGTCAACAACGTGGGCACCGGTGGTCGCCATCGCAGACTGGTTCGACAGCGGCATGCCGCTGAATCGAGCGGGTGGTGACCGTCTCCGGCCCCGGCATCAACTATCCGGCCAATCTGATCGTGCCACTTGGCACATCGCTGCGCGATCTACTCAAGTTCTGCGGCGGCCTGAGCGACGACACCCGTGAGGTGATCTCCGGCGGGCCGGATGATGGGCGCGCCGGATCGCCAGCCTTGATGTACCGGTACTGAAGGGTACCTCGGGGGTGCTCGCCTTCACCGAATCAGAGACCAGCCGCCCGCGCGAATACCCCTGCATCCACTGCGGCCGCTGCTTGGATGCCTGCCCCTACTTTCTCAATCCATCGCGTTTCGCCCGCCTCGCCAAGGCGCGGCTCTACGACGAGATGAAGGAGATCAATGTGCTCCGATTGTGTGGAGTGGTGGCGCCTGCACCTTTGCCTGCCCCTCATCGATCCCTATCGTGCAGCACATCCCGCACTGCCAAGGCATAATCTGGGCGCCACCAGCACCGCAGGAGTCATAGCGAATGAAGCAGCAACGCGACCCAAAACTGCTGGTGCAACCAGCGCCGCTGCTAGCCC
>AASF01001208.1 GCA_000168735.1 Candidatus Endoriftia persephone str. Hot96_1+Hot96_2
TGATCACAGCATCCAGCACGAACAGTTTAGCGAAGAAACCGACTGTCGGCGGTACCCCGGGCCATCGAGAACATCAGCAACAGCATCATCGCAGCGAACCAGGGGATTGCGCTGGTTGAGGCCCTTGAAATCATCCAGATTCTCGGCCTCGAATCCGCGCCGACTCAGGGCAATGACGATACCGAATCCGCCTAACGAGCATGATCGCATAGACCAGAGTGTAGAACATCGCCGCGGTATAACCCTCGCTGGTACCTGCAAGTATACCCAACAGAATAAAGCCGACATGGGAGATGGTTGAATAGGCCAACATGCGCTTGATGTTGGTCTGCGCCACCGCCACCAGGTTACCTATGCCCATCGAGAGCACAGCCAAGATGACCAGCATCCCCTGCCAGCCCTGCATCCCGCCCTGCAGCCCCTGCATGCCGTTGAGGTCGGCCATGCCATCCACCAGCAGACGCATCGCCAGACCAAAGGCGGCGATCTTGGGCGCACTGCCAACAAACAGGGTCACTGCGGTGGGCGCGCCCTGGTAGACATCCGGCACCCACATAATGGAAAGGCACCGTCCCCAGCTTGAAGGCCAAACCGATCACCACGAATACCAGGCCAAAGATCAGCACTATGTTGTTCGGTTCAACGCCCTTGAGGGCCACCGCCAACTCATCGAAACGCAACGTGCCGGTGGCGCCATAGACCATCGAGATACCGTAGAGCAGCATCCCGGAGGCGATCGCACCCAGCACAAAATATTTCATCGCCGCCTCGGCGCCGTCTTTGCTGTCGCGATTAAAGGCGACCAACGCATACAGTGAGAGCGAGAGCAGCTCGAGACCGAGATAGACCACCAGAAAACTGTTGGCGGAGACCATAATGCTCATGCCAAGCACCGCAAACAGCCCCAAAGTATAGAACTCGCCCTTGAACAGGCCGCGCTGGCGCAGATAGTCCTTGGCATAGAGGAAGGCCACCAGACTGACCAGGTAGATCGCCACCTTCAGTACGTCCGCCATCGGATCACGCACATAGGAACCATCGAAGACGATCTCGACGCCCCCGCCAGAGACGCCTATAGCGACCGCAGCGCCGACAATCAGACCAAACTGAGTGATCGCATAGCTAACGATGCGGTGCTCATCCTTAAGATAGAGATCCACCACCAGCACTACGCAGGCCAGGGTCAGAATAACAATCTCCGGCAGGACCGGAACCAGTGTGGCTAAATCAAAATGCATCTGATGCTACCCGTGCGGATTACCCGATCAGAGTTTAGAGACCGAAATATGTTGCAGGAGATTGACGATGGAGGCGTCCATCACCTCCACCAGCCGGCGCACGGCCAGAGCCCCAGGATCAACACCGCCACTGCCAGCGTACACAAGCACGACCAACTCGCGGCGATTCATATCCTGCAGCCCGGCAACACCTTCGCTCGTCGACCGTGCCGAACACCACCCGTTTCACCATCCACAAGGTGTAAGCCGCGCCGATGATC
>AASF01001207.1 GCA_000168735.1 Candidatus Endoriftia persephone str. Hot96_1+Hot96_2
GCCCTTGATCAGCATGATAAGGTAAATCTTATGGTTAGAGCTGGAGTGCTTGGTCTGACCATCCCTGGCTTGTCTTGTTGGCTGGTGGCAGAGGCGGTTTATCTAGAACAGGAGCAGGACGATGATGCATCTAACCTTGGCGTCAGCTAAAAGTGTTTCAGGCGGTGGCGCAGCACCTTAACTATACCCAGGCGGCTCGCTCCCTCCACCTCAGCCAGCCGGCGGTGTCGATGCAGGTCAAGCAGTTGGAAGAGTCGGTGGGGCTGCCGCTGTTTGAGCAGATGGGGAAAAAGATCCAGCTCACCGAGGCGGGCCACGAGGTCTCCCAATATGCCCGCACCATCTTTCAGACTTTTGAGGAGATGGAGGAGGTGCTGGATGCGCTGAAAGGGGCGGAGACCGGCCATCTTGATATCGCGGTGGCGAGTACCGTCAACTATTTTGCACCACGCCTGCTGGCGGCGTTTCACCCCGCCACTATCCCGGCATCGAACTGCGCCTCAACGTGACTAATCGCAAGTGTCTGATGGAGCTGCTAGAGGCCAACGAGACCGATATTGTACTGATGGGAAGCCCGCCGGAGGCGCTTGATCTGGAGTCTGAGCCGTTTATGGAGAACCCGCTGGTGGTGGTTGCGCCACCCAGGCATCCGCTGGAGTCTCAGCAGCCGATCTCGCTTGAACGGCTGGCTGAACAGACCTTCGTGATGCG
>AASF01001206.1 GCA_000168735.1 Candidatus Endoriftia persephone str. Hot96_1+Hot96_2
CTTGATCAAACAGGCCGCACCCGCCCTGGAGAGGGGCGAGGCAGTGAAGATCGCTGATCGACATCCACAAGTACAACCGCACCTTTGGCACTATGCTCTCTGGTACGGCTGGCGGAGCGGTACGGCTTCGCTGGGCTGCCGGATGACACCGTCTATATCCAAGGTGAAAGGCACTGCTGGTCAGTCCTTTGGGGCCTGGCTGACCAAAGGCGTAACCCTGGAGTTGGCCCGGTGAAAGGCAACGACTATGTCGGCAAGGGCCTCTCTGGCGGACGTCTGGTGATCTACCCGCCTAGCGAGTCAAAGATCGGCAAGGCGGAGGAGAACATCATCGTCGGTAACACTGTGTTGTACGGTGCGATCTCCGGTGAGTGTTACTTCCGCGGGGTCGCCGGTGAGCGTTTCTGCGTGCGCAACTCCGGTGCCAGCGCAGTGGTCCCAGGGCGTGGGCGACCACGGCTGTGAATCCCTGACCGGCGGTGTCGTGGTGGTGCTCGGTAGTACCGGCCGTAACTTCGCTGCAGGCATGTCGGGCGGTATCGCCTATGTGCTCGACGAGGCGGGCGACTTCGAGGCTCGCTGCAACCTGGCTCAGGTTGAGCTCGAGCCGATCGCCGAAGAGGACGACGCGCTGGAGGCGCTGGAGCACCAGGGCGGTGATCTGGAGACCCATGGTCGGGTTGATGTCAGTCACGACATGACCCGCTTCGACGCGATCC
>AASF01001205.1 GCA_000168735.1 Candidatus Endoriftia persephone str. Hot96_1+Hot96_2
CAGCCCGAGGTCATTGTGGCAGTGCACCGAGAAGATCGCCTTGTCCGCATTGGGGAACGCTCGCGCAGGGCACGGATGGTCTCGCCAAACTGATCCGGCATCGCATAGCCCACGGTATCGGGCACATTGAGGGTGGTGGCACCGGCATCGATTACCGCCTCGAAGATCCGGCACAGAAAGTCGAGCTCGGAACGGCCTGCATCCTCAGCGGAGAACTCCACGTCGTCGGTGTAGTTGCGCGCCCGCTTGACCGCCGCCACCGCCTGCTCTACCACCTGATCCGGCGACATGCGCAGCTTCTGCTCCATATGGATCGGCGAGGTGGCAATGAAGGTATGGATACGCCCTGAGTTGGCCTCTTTCAGCGCCTCGCCGGCGCGCTCGATATCCTTGTCCAAGGCGCGCGCCAGGCCGGCACACGGTGGAGTCCTTGATCGCGCGGGCCACCGCCTGCACCGCCTCAAAATCACCTTGGCTGGCGATCGGGAAACCGGCCTCGATCACGTCCACCCGCAGCTTCTCCAACGCCTTGGCGATGCGCACCTTCTCCTCTTTGGTCATCGAGGCACCGGGGCTCTGCTCACCATCTCGAAGGGTGGTATCAAAAATGATCAATCTGTCTGGGTTGCTCATGCTTCAACTCCATCTATGACGCGCCTGACTGGAATACGCCACAGGTTTAATTCTGTCGATTGGGATGTTGCTCTAGTTGTGGCGTAGATTCTGGCCCCCGCCGGGGCATCGTCAGTTGCATGCCCCTCAGGGGCAGCAGTCGCAGCAACAGAGAAAAGAGGAGGTCAGTCAGACGCGCAGCAGACACCGCCCCCTGGAAGGGCAGGTCAAACAGCTTGTGATGCGCAATCTGATTCATCAATCGAGTGTCCGCTCAAGAGGCTTCGAATATAACCCAAGCCCCCAGTATTGCCAACCGTCCAGGCAAGCGTCTAGGCAATCTGCCACAAACCAAACTCAGCCCTTCTTTTCAGGCTTCTGTGGCTCGGACACTTCACCCTCCGCACCGGCCGTCCGCCGGGAGCGCCACTCGCGCAATTGGCTCAGGATCATTACCGGTTCCCCGGAGAATTAGCCGTTAGGACCCGAANACGACAGATCCCAGAAACAGCACCACCGGCGGCTTGGCGAGCAGGATCGCAAAACCCAGCATCACCACCACCAGCACGATGAAGGGGACTTTGCCGTGGAAGTCGATCTCTTTGAAGCTGTTGTAGCGCACATTGCTCACCATCAGCAGCCCAACCACGATAGTCAGCGGCGCCACCAGCCATTCGACGGCACCCCCGGCGATCCCGTAATCGACACCCA
>AASF01001204.1 GCA_000168735.1 Candidatus Endoriftia persephone str. Hot96_1+Hot96_2
TATCACGCCCCGACCCACGCAAAAACATCGCCGCACTACTCACCGCCTACGGCCAAGACCCAGAGCTACAGGCGATGGCCAATCTGGTGGTGGTGCTCGGCAATCGGGATGATATCGCCGAGCTGGACAACGGCGCCCAAGAGGTGCTGGGGGAGCTGCTGCAACTGATCGATCGCTACGACCTGTATGGCAAGGTTGCCTACCCCAAACACCACACAGCGGATGACGTGCCGCTGATCTACCGGTTGGCAGCGCTCTCCAACGGCGTGTTCGTCAATCCGGCACTGACCGAGCCCTTCGGTCTGACCCTGATCGAGGCGGCGGCCAGCGGTCTGCCGATCGTCGCCACTGAGGATGGCGGCCCCCGCGACATCACCGCCAACTGTCAGAATGGCCTGCTGATTGACCCCCTCGACCCGGAAGATATCGCCCTCGCCCTGAAGAGCGTGCTGCTCGACTGGGAGCAGTGGCAGCAGCGTTCGGTTCTCGGCCTGCAGGGGGTGCGTGAACACTACGTCTGGAATGCCCATGCGCCGGGCTATCTGGAGATGGTACTGCCGGTCGTGGCGAAGACTGCCCCACCGCTGGTGCGCACTGCACGCGGTCGGCGTCCCATGCTTTATCACGACCGGGCGATCTTTACCGACCCTCGATCAAAATCTGCCTGGGTGATAAGGGATCACTGCCGGAGCTGGTCAGCCTGCTACGAAAAAATCGTAAGTGCGTCTCCTTCGGCATCGCCACCGGACGCCGCCTCGACTCGCCCCCTGAAGGTGATGAAAAAGTACCACATCTCCGGAGCCAGACGTGCTGATCACCAGCGGCGGCAGCGCCATCCACTATGCGCCGAAACTGACCGAGGACACGGCTTGGACCCGCCACATCGAAAAACAGTGGACCCCGCAACTGGTACGCCGGGTGTTAAACGCGCTGCCCGGTCTGCAGCCGCAGCCGCGAGTCGAACAGAGCCACTTCAAGATCAGCTACTACATCGATCCGGAGAAGGCGCCCTGGTCTCGACGAGATCAACCAGCTGCTGCACCAGGAGGAGCTCTCGGTCAACGTGGTGCTCTCGTTCGGCCAGTTCCTCGATGTGTTGCCGATCCGCGCCTCCAAGGGGCTGGCGCTACGCTTCATGGCGACGCACTGGGGCATCCCGCTGGAACGCATCCTGGTGGCCGGCGGCTCCGGCGCCGACGAGGATATGATGCGCGGCAATACCCTGGCGGTGGTGGTGGGCAACCGCCACCATGAGGAGCTGTCGCAGCTGGAAGACGCCGAACGCATCTATTTCGCCCATGCCCCCTACGCCGCGGGCATCCTCGAAGCGCTGCAGCACTACGACTTCTTCCGCAGCTGTCAGCTGGCGGAGCCCGAGGGGAGCACCAGATGACGACTCCGCTGCTGCTTTTGTACCGAACTCGA
>AASF01001203.1 GCA_000168735.1 Candidatus Endoriftia persephone str. Hot96_1+Hot96_2
ATCGCCTTGATCATCCTGCAGATCGCTATGCCCGGCCAGGTAGTACACTAGACCCCGGAACAGGCCGGCGTGCAGGATCAGCTCGCGGTAGAAGAGGCCACCCTAGGCTGACCGATTGGCTGTCGCTGCCAAAGATCAGGCTCCCCTCCAGCAGCGGATGGATCGGCCGGTCCGAGGCCAGCGCCATACCGCGCAACCGGTCGATGGCGTCGCTAAGGCTGTCGAAGGGGGCGTTCTGGTTGCCGGAGAGGGGGTTGGGCTCGCCCTCCAGCAGCAGTTGTGACTGATGTGTGCCGACCTGGGCAGCAGGGTTTGGCAAGCCGGCCCCAGACCGGGGCGACCGCAAAGGCGGCGTTCTGATCGTAGAACCCCTGGACGGAGACCTGGGCGGTGGGAAACCAGCGCTGTAGCGGCGTCACCACCACCTGCGCCAGCCAGGCGGCGCTGCGGCGGCCCATCAGCCGGTCCCAGGTGGGATGGGCCTCACCGTTGCGGCCCGCTGTTAGCAGCGCAGACGCATCTTTCAGGCCGATCGATTCGGCCAGCGGCACAAAGCCAGGACTGACGGTCAGGCGATTTAACATAGGCGTCAGGGTCGCCCTGCAGCAGACCACGGGCGTAGAGCCCCGCTACCGAGAGATCGCTGCTGGAATCGATGCTTAAGCAGGTCGAGCTGACCACCCAGCCCGGCATAACGGGGCCAGAAACGCCTCGACCAACGCCTGGCTCGTCTCGGCGCTGGCCTGCCACCAATCGGCCTGGCCCTGGGTGATCGCCGTATCCACCCCCGCACTGATGCGTTCACCGACCAGCAGCAGCAGACCCCGCTGGCCCGACGCAAGGTCACCGGTAGCAACCGCCGCCTCGGCAGCCAGTGCCTCCACCTCGGCAACGGAGCTGACCCCACTCAGATCGATCCGCTGAAGCTGAGGCAGGTTGGCAAACTGATCGGCAGAGGCATACAACCGGTAGCCCAGTGGCTGGGTGCCACCCATGGTCGGAAAGCACAGCCCCAGCAGCAACAGAATGGGCAGGAGGGTGCATCGGTAATGTTTCCAGCTGGCGATCATATCCATGCCTTCCATGAATCGAAATGGTACCTGCGTCGACTGCTGCCGCCTGGGATCAAGCACAGCAGAGACCGCCTCTCAGGGAATAATCTGAAATGCACAAACGAGCGTCATTCAGCCTGCCCAAACTGCAGAATTTGGGAATTAAAAAGCGGATTAGGAATTTAGTTAATCAATTTGCGGCGCAAATTGTGAAGCGCTAGACGCACCTCATGTGACATATGTCACATTTTTTTGATCGACGGGTCCGATCAACCCCGCCGGGCAATCACCACCCGAATCGCCTCTGGGCCGAGCCAGCGCTCCAGCCTGCCGCAGCAGTTCGTCGCTGGGATTGACCCGCCAAGCCTCCCCCAAGTGGATCTCAGCGCTGGCCGTGGCAGAGCGATAGTGGAGACGGATCGCACATGTGCCGCCGAGAAACGGGCTCAGCAGCTGTTGCAGCTGCTGACGGAATTCGGCCACCTCGGTGGCGACCGGTGCAACCTTTAGGTCGAGGTGGCTGGCATAGAGTCCGCGCGCCTGCTCCACCGTGAGCAGGTTGTCGGCGCGCACGCTGAGGCCACCCCGGTACTCGTCGTAACTGAGGCTGCCGGAAACCACCAGCAGGTTGTCGCTGACCAGCAGATCGCGGTGCGCCTCGTAAGCCTCGTTGAACAGGGTCACCTCGATGCGACCGCTCTTGTCATCCAGCAGCAGGGTGCCCATGCGGCCGCGTTGGGTCTGCCGATGGCTGACGGAGACCACCAGCCCCACCACCACCACCGGCACACCGCGCCGGCGACCGCCGCCTCCACCGCCGTTGTTCTCAACCGAGAGCTCG
>AASF01001202.1 GCA_000168735.1 Candidatus Endoriftia persephone str. Hot96_1+Hot96_2
GATCATGATCACCCACGACGTGGACGAGGCGGTGCTGCTCTCTGATCGTATCGTGATGATGAGCAACGGCCCGTCGGCCACCATCGGCGAGATCCTCGATATCGACCTGCCGCGCCCGCGGTGATCGCCTGACCTTGGCCGAGAACCCAACTTACAATCACTACCGCGTCGAAGTGGTCAAGTTCCTGCACGAACGCCATACGCAACCGGGCGTTCCGGCCAGTAACGACGATAACGAAAGTGATGGAGAGGAACCTGCACTGAGCCTCGTTGCTGGCTGATGGATCTGATGATTAGCGCGATAGCAGCGCTCTGAAGGCAACAGCGGCCATGTCTGCCCGTTTCCCACTGATGGGGGCTCAAAATGAAAGACCGCCGTGTTGTTAATCCGGCAATTAAATTTAAAGATTAGGGCGGCCCATGGCCGTCACTTGCAACCCGCTGAAATCACGCATGATGTCGGGCATGGCTCGGCCTATACATGTTCACTTCAGTTTGCGCACCAGATCGAGCAGTTCATCGGCGTCCCACTCGCGGCCGCCGATGGCGCGGTAGACCAGCCGCCCCTCTGGATCAATCACAAAGGTGGTGGGCAGGCCCTTGATCGGCCAGCGCTGGATAGTCTGGCCCGACTGGTCGAGCAACACCTGGAAGTCGATCGGGTAGTCGCCCATGAAGCTGAAGATGGTCTCCTCATCCTCGCCCACGTTGATCGCGATCATCGCGATTCCCTGATCCTTGATCTTCGCCCAGCCACGATTCATCGACGGCAGCTCGGCACGGCAGGGTGGGCACCAAGTCGCCCAGAAATTCACGATCACCGGCCGCCCTCTGTAACTTGCCAGCGAGTGCGCCTCACCATCCATATCCGGCAGATCAAAAGCGGGCGCCTCCGGCTGATCTGTAAGACGCGTCAGCAATTGCTCAGCAGCGAGTCGGCTGCAAAACAGCAGCAACAGAGACGCCAAAAAAGTTCCAATGATAGTTTTGTTCATCTTAACGATCTTCCGCACACTCGAGCGCCTCTATCCATACGATTTTCTGCTCATCGCCCTCTCTCCAAACCACTTTCAGATCGAAGCGGCTTCCGGGCAGCGGCCCAAAGCTTGTCATACCCCAAGTTATAGTCCCCGGCAGGTTCAAAGGTCTGCCGGGTTGGGAAGGTCGCCCAGCGAAAGGCGATGCGGGAGGCCGCACTCACCTGGTCGTCGCCCCACTCCGCATCCCAGCTCTCTTTCAGTTTGAGCCCCCGGACCTTATCCCCCTGGCGGATGCGCCATTCGTTGAGATCGATACTAATCGCTCCAGCAGCGGCATCGCTGGCGCGGTTTCTGGCGATAGTTTGCAGCACACAGTGGGTGGCGATCTGGTCCGCTATGGTCTTGGAAAAGCCCCCGCGCCTGAAAAAAGCCCCGAGTCTGATCCGGCAGGCGCTGGACCAGCTTCAGCTCAAGGCCCGCCTGTGACAGTTTCCAACTACTGAGTTGGGTAGTTGGGTCAACCGTCTTCTCCACCCTGGCAAACCCGCTGGCGGGCAGCAGTGCCACGCATAGGAACCAGCGAAAAAGTTCTCTTTTGTGCATCATCGTTCGTTATCAACTATCCCGGCTTGCGCGCCAGCAGACTCCAGGAGGCAAACTTAAAGTCATGCTCCTGCGGATCGATCAGGCGCTGCTTGCGGGTATATTCCAGAAACAGCAGCTCAAATCAACCAAATAGCTCCCGCAAGTGCGGTTCCTCTGAGAAGTGGACCCACTCCACCCCGGAAAAAGGGCCTGAACGAACACCCGCGCTTTGTCTGCGCGTCCTCCGCCGGCTCGCCCTTGTCGAATAATGGGCGAATTCGTTTA
>AASF01001201.1 GCA_000168735.1 Candidatus Endoriftia persephone str. Hot96_1+Hot96_2
GCCCTTAATTCACCCGCTGGGCGAAGTCCTTCAGGTTGAGGTCGATGTCGTCGACCCCGGCGCCCAACTTGGCGGCGAAGTAGTAGCGCAGATACTCCGGATTGAGGTGGTCCAGATAGGTGCGGGCCTTGATGAAGGTGCCGCGGGACTTGGACATCTTCTGCCCGTCCACGGTGAGAAAGCCGTGGGCGAAGACTGCGGTCGGCTTGCGGAAGCCGGGCCCCCTCCAGCATTGCCGGCCAGAACAGGCAGTGGAAGTAGACGATGTCCTTGCCGATGAAGTGATAGACCTCGGCGTCGGAGTCGGCCTGCCAGTAGTCGTCGAACGCCAGCCCCTCGGTGCGTTCACAGAGGTTCTTGAAGCTAGCCATGTAGCCGATTGGTGCGTCGAGCACAGACATAGAAAAACTTGCCGGGATGGTCGGGGATCTCGAAACCGAAGTAGGGGGCGTCGCGGGAGATGTCCCACTCCTGCAGGCCAGACTCGAACCACTCGCCGAGCTTGTTGGCCATCTCCTGCTGCAGGTGGCCGGCACGGGTGCCACTGTTTCAGCATCGCCTCGAAGTTGGCCAGCTTGAAGAAGTAGTGGTCCGACTCGCGCTCTTCCGGTTTGGCGCCGGAGACCGCCGAGACCGGGTCCTTCAGCTCCGCCGGGGAGTAGCTGGCGCCACATATCTCGCAGTTGTCACCGTACTGATCCTCGGCGCCGCACTTGGGACAGGTGCCTTTGATGAAGCGGTCGGGCAGGAACATGGTCTCCACCGGATCATAGGCCTGGGTGATCATGCGCTTGGCGATATGGCCGGCGTCCCGGTTGCGTTCATAGATCGTCTTGGAGAGCTCGCGGTTCTCCTCGGAGTGGGTCGAGTGGTAGTTATCGAAGCCGATGCGGAAGGCGGCGAAGTCGGCCTGATGCTCCTCACTAACCCGGGCGATCAGCGCCTCCGGCTCAATTCCTTCCTGGCGGGCGCGCAGCATGATCGGCGTGCCGTGGGCGTCATCGGCGCAGACATAGTGGCATTGGTGGCCGCGCATCTTCTGGAAGCGGGCCCAGATGTCGGTTTGGATATACTCCACCAGGTGGCCGATGTGGATCGGTCCATTGGC
>AASF01001200.1 GCA_000168735.1 Candidatus Endoriftia persephone str. Hot96_1+Hot96_2
GATCAGTTCCCAGGCCGCGGGTAACGCGGTGATGATGGGTGCCGGTTACTTCAGCCCCCTGCAGGGTTTCATGAATGTAGCTGATGCTATGGGTGCCGCATGAGAAGATGACTCTCAGCGATGGTAGTTTCTTCCCTGTTCCCGTGCTCTGCCTGCTTGAGAACACTGATGCCATCATGTGATGCCAAGCGCATTGCCTTGCGTGACCCCAACGTCAAGGGTAACCCGGTTCTGGCCGTGATGGACATCGAAGCCATCGAAGAGGTCAGTGATGAGCAGATGGCAGTAATGACCGACAAGGTCTACCGTACCACCGATATGGACCACATCGGCGTCAAGACCTTTAACAGCCAGTGCCGCGTGGCCGTCTCTGGGCCGATCCAGGTGCTGAACTTCTCCTACTTCCAGGCTGATTTTCCCGACACCTTCCGTACCGCGGTGGAGATCCGTAACGAGATCAAAGAGCATGGCTGGAGCAAGGTCGTCGCCTTCCAGACCCGCAACCCGATGCACCGCGCTCACGAGGAGCTCTGCCGCATGGCGATGGAGTCCCTGGATGCCGATGGTGTGGTCGTCCACATGCTGCTCGGTAAGTTGAAGAAGGGCGATATCCCAGCCCCCGTACGTGATGCTGCGATCCGCACCATGGCCGAAGTCTACTTTCCGCCGAACACCGTGATGGTCACCGGTTATGGTTTCGACATGCTCTATGCTGGTCCCCGTGAGGCGGTACTGCATGCCTACTTCCGTCAGAACATGGGCGCCACCCACTTCATCATCGGTCGTGACCACGCCGGCGTGGGTGACTACTACGGTGCCTTCGACGCCCAGACCATCTTCGATGACGAAGTGCCAGAGGGCGCCATGGAGATCGAGATCTTCCGTGCCGACCACACGGCTTACTCCAAGAAGCTGAACAAGATTGTGATGATGCGCGACGTGCCGGATCACACCAAGGAAGACTTCGTACTGCTCTCCGGCACCAAGGTGCGCGAGATGCTGGGCCAGGGCATTGCGCCGCCGCCTGAGTTCTCCCGCCCTGAGGTGGCGAAGATCCTGATGGACTACTACCAGTCCATCAACAGCTGATCCTGATCTGGT
>AASF01001199.1 GCA_000168735.1 Candidatus Endoriftia persephone str. Hot96_1+Hot96_2
TTGATCCACCGCCGCCAGGGTGAAACCGAAAAAATCGTCGCCGTCGGCAAGCCGGTGCGCTTCCGCCAGCAGATGGACAAGAGCCACGAAGAGGCCCGCGGCCACGCCCTAAAGATCACCTACTTCATCAAGAAAGATGAGATCTACCTGTTTGACGAAGCAGTACTGCAGCAGGGCAAGGATGAGTTCAGCAGCGACCGCATCACCTACCTGCGCAGCCGCAGCCTGGTCAAGGCCGGCGCCAGCGCACAGGGCAAACAGCGGGTCCGGGTGGTGATCGAATCACAAAAGCACGACCAATGACACGCCTCTACGCCGAAAACCTGGCCAAACAGTACCGTGGCCGACGCGTGGTCGATGATATCTCCCTGGAGGTCGCCAGTGGCGAGGTGGTTGGACTGCTTGGGCCAAACGGTGCTGGCAAGACCACCAGCTTCTACATGATCGTCGGCCTGGTGCCCGCCGACGGTGGGAGTGTTCGCATTAACGGAAAGGATCTCACCGACCTGCCGATGCACACCCGCGCCCGCCTCGGCATCAGTTACCTCGGCCCAGGAGCCCTCAGTGTTCCGCCGTCTCTCGGTAGAGGAGAACATCCTTGCCATCCTCGAGAGCCGCAAGGAACTGTCGCGTAGCGCACGCAACAAGCGCTGCGACCAACTGCTGCAGGAGTTCGGCATCACCCACCTGCGGCAACAGCCAGGCGATGAGCCTCTCCGGCGGCGAGCGTCGCCGCACTGGAGATCGCCCGCGCGCTCTCCATCAAACCCCGCTTCGTGCTGCTCGACGAGCCCTTCGCCGGCATCGACCCGCTCGCCGTCATCGACA
>AASF01001198.1 GCA_000168735.1 Candidatus Endoriftia persephone str. Hot96_1+Hot96_2
GATCAATCAGTTTGGAGTTGTGATGAAGGCACGGGTGAAGTGGGTGGAAGATGCCGCGATGATGGGTGAGTCCGGCAGCGGGCATGCGGTGATAATGGACGGTCCGGAGGCGTTTGGCGGGCGCAACCTGGGGATACGGCCGATGGAGATGCTGCTGCTCGGCATGGGTGGCTGCACCGAGTTTGATGTGTTGTCGATGCTGAAGAAGTCGCGCCAGCAGGTGACCGGTTGTGTGGTTGAGTTGGAGGCAGAACGGGCCGAGAGTGAGCCAAAGATCTTCACTCGGATCCACGCTCACTTTATCGTCAGCGGCAAGAATCTGAGTGAAAAGCATGTGGCCCGCGCCATCTCCCTGAGCGCCGAGAAGTACTGCTCCGCCTCGATCATGCTCGGCAAGGTGGCGGAGGTGACCCATGACTATGAGATCCGGGATGTCTGAAACGGTCGATTTCGACGCGCTGGTCGCCGAGTTCTATCAGGTCTGGTTTCGCTTCCATCCCAGCGCGGCACTGTTTGCCGGTGTCGCGGGTTATGAGGGGCAACTGGCCGCGGATGGCGACGATGATGTGGGCGCGTTGGCCGGTTGGCTCGGCAATCTGTTGCTGGGGCTTTCCGAGTTCAGCTTGGATGCGCTTGATGCGGATCGCCAGATCGACCTGCAGCTGATCTATGGTGCGGTGATCATTGAACGCCGCTGGCTGCTGGAGCAGGACTGGCGGCATCGTGATCCGGCCCGCTATCTGCCGCTGCGGACTCTGCAAGAGTTGGTGCTGCGCCAACCCCGAGCAGCTTTGCGAGGCTGTGCTGGGGCTGCTGAAGCGCACCCCTAACTATCTGCGTGATGCGCGCAGTCAGCTCTTGGAGCTGCCGGAACTGGTCTCCAGTCTGTGGTTGGCAGAGGCGCTGGAGCTGCTTGAGCGCGGCATCCCCTGGCTGCACCGGCTGGTACAGGAGCTGCCGCAGGGGCGGGAATGCTGTACTGAACAGGGGCAGTTGCAGGGGTTGAGCTGCACCGCGGCCGAGGCGCTGGAGGACTATCAACACTTCCTGCAGGATGAGATAGTGCCAGCCGCGCAGGGGAGTTCGAGCTGTGGTACGGAGATGGTGGATCTGATCCTGCGCAACCGCCATCAGTTGGACCTGAGCGGTGAGCAGGCACTGCACACTGGCGCGACGGGAGAGGGAGAAGATTCGACGACAACTGGCTGAGCTGGGTGTCCGATGTGGACGATCTGCAGGATCGGCATCTGGTGGGGCCTGAGCTGACCGGTGAGCAGCGGCAGGCTGTCTATCGCGAGGAGCTGGC
>AASF01001197.1 GCA_000168735.1 Candidatus Endoriftia persephone str. Hot96_1+Hot96_2
TCTCACAAGCAGCCTGAGCCACCTTACCATCGGGGCCTATCCCCGCGGGTGCGGGGGAACCTGAGGGTAGATAGATACACTTGCTAAGTAAAGAGGGCCTATCCCCGCGGGTGCGGGGGAACCGCTCGCGTCGCACGTTTTTTTGATACCCAGCCGGGCCTATCCCCGCGGGTGCGGGGGAACCGTTAGCGCCGTCTACAAAATAAAACGACGTGTGGGCCTATCCCCGCGGGTGCGGGGGAACCACGATTTGATGATCTTTTTTGCAGCGACCCCGGGGCCTATCCCCGCGGGTGCGGGGGAACCAAACAGTGTACAACTCTGCTTTCTCAGCGGTCGGGCCTATCCCCGCGGGTGCGGGGGAACCTCACAAGTTGGGTCTCTGTCCACACACGTGTGGGGCCTATCCCCGCGGGTGCGGGGGAACCGCTGCCTTAAGCTCTTCGAGGATTTCATCCCAGGGCCTATCCCCGCGGGTGCGGGGGAACCCAGACCATGTGCGCGGGTCCTTCTAGGGTAGGGGGCCTATCCCCGCGGGTGCGGGGGAACCCGCGGGATTGATTGAGTCGGGTGACGCGTGAGGGGCCTATCCCCGCGGGTGCGGGGGAACCTTTCTTCCCGCCACTGCGCCCAACTATCATCAGGGCCTATCCCCGCGGGTGCGGGGGAACCCATCTGTGCCCCATTTTGCGCGGACCAATCCGGGGCCTATCCCCGCGGGTGCGGGGGAACCATTCCTGTCTCTGCTGCCGTTTTGTCGATTGCGGGCCTATCCCCGCGGGTGCGGGGGAACCCGCGCACAGTCGGAGCCGGCAATGACGGTGGCGGGCCTATCCCCGCGGGTGCGGGGGAACCTTCTCTGCGCTTGTTGCCGTGCGACTTCTCGCGGGCCTATCCCCGCGGGTGCGGGGGAACCTCTTGTAGATAAACCTATGCTCTACAAGAAGAAAACACTAAATCATACCCAAATTGTAAAAGAGCATTTCACGTCTTTCGACGTCGCCAACCCNATAGCGCCGGTCCAANNTCTCTATGAGTCCACCGTGGCGGTGAGCCCAGTGTGGCGATGCCGACTCCTCCAGTTTCGTTTGCATCACTGCCAGACCATGCACTACGCTGCGCTCGTGGTTCGGTGTTGTGCCAATCGGATAATACCTTCCAGGTGCGCGAACGCACGCCTTGATTCATCCGGGGTGAGATGTAGACAGTTGGTGCCACTTCGAGCATCACCGAAGCTAGAAAGCCACGAAACCGATCTTTTACATCACGGGTGACGATTACGACCAGTGGCATCTTATTCCTCCATGCGTATGACTTTTTTTATGCTGTCAATCATCGATGGGATCACGCGCTGTTTTCGAAACACAGTGGCCGCTTCACGCCGTACCAGGCGGTCGATGGTCTGGCTGTCTGGCTCTGATTTCTTGGCTGCAGCA
>AASF01001196.1 GCA_000168735.1 Candidatus Endoriftia persephone str. Hot96_1+Hot96_2
GATCCTCAAAAGGTTCACGATTTTTGCTTACGCAAAAAATCGCGCCCCTTTTTCGTTCCACTGATGCGGACGTTATGTCAATATCGAAATAGAGTACGCACTAGAAGGGGCTAATAGTTTTGAGTAATCTTGATAAACTGAAGAAAATAGATTGGAAAAGCGTTGATTGGCAGAGTGAGCTGAAGCAGAACATAAACTCTATCGACTCATTGAAACATTACATTGACTTGTCAGAAGATGAGGAGGAGGTGCTGCGGGAAGTAGTAGGTCAGCATCCAATGAATATTCCTCGATATTACTTGAGCTTGCTCAATGAATATGACACCAATGATCCCATCCGAAAATTGGCACTCCCCAGTGAAGATGAACTGATTGTGGCTGGCTCTATGGGAGAAACAACTAAAGATCCCTATGGTGATGATAAACATAATAAGGGAAATGGTGTTCTACATAAATACCCTTATTCTGCACTGATAGTAGCAACAGATTATTGCTCTATGTATTGCAGGCATTGTTTTAGGAAAGCCATTGTTGGGCTACCTAACGATAAAACGGTTGAGAATTTCCAGCGTGCAGCAACCTATATTCGTGAGCACAAAGAGATAACTAACGTAATTATATCTGGTGGCGACCCCCTTCTAATAAACACGCGAAGGATCAAAAAGATACTAGAAAGTCTAGTAGATATTGATCATGTTAATTACGTCCGCCTAGGCACAAGAACACCCGTTGTTTATCCTATGCGATTCTTTGATGACGATCTTCTGAAGTGTTTTGAAGAGTTTAATAAGCATAAGACCCTTTATCTTCCTACGCATTTTAATCACGCCAATGAGATTACCAATATAGCTAAGGAAGCTGTACTACGTATACGTCAAACTGGAGTCACTGTTAATAATCAGGCTGTACTTTTAGAGGGTGTTAACGACAGTGCTAGTGATATTGAGAATTTGATGAATGGTCTAGTTACTATTTGGCGTAAACCCTTACTATCTATATCAGTGCATGCCCGTTTCAAGGGTAAGACGCCATTTTCAGGTTCCTCTGAAAAAGGGAATCGATGTTGTTGATGAAGCCAAGTTGCGGCTTGATGGGTATGCAAAACGATTTAGATTTATTATGGGTCATGACATTGGAAAGATTGAAATATGCGGGCGAATTAGCGATAAGTTGATCTTGAAGCAAATTCATTCGAGACCAGAAGAGCCTGAAAACGCTAGCCGCATGATGGTAATGGCCTTAGATGATAAGGTAGGTTGGTTAGATGATATGCGTGAAATTAGTTTATAGCGAACATTTGACATAACAAAAGCAATTAACTCGGACAGTCCTACGCGGTGTTTCTTTTGTGCTAAAAGAGCCTGGCACAAAAGAAACACCACTACGGCCTGCCGGTTATTGCTGGCGTTAGGCGTAGAGCAACATCAATGATACGAAATATACTGCCATATATAATCTTGCTTTCTTCATTTTCGACCAGTAGCTATGGAGAAGACGTCAAACCAGCCGCTCAGCTTAATCTTGAAGTGCTAGACGGATTGTGCGTCCAAAATTTTGAGGACTTTTCAAATATTGAACACATGGCAAAAGCATTTGGTGGAAAGCCTGTTCTTCCATCGATTACTAATGCAGATCCAGTAATGAGAAATATGAATGGTAAGTCCTTTTATATTCCATATGGAGGAAGTCAATTCATTGTTGGCTATGCGAAAGGCGGTGGTTGTACAGTTATGACTAGAAACATGATCAGTACGAT
>AASF01001195.1 GCA_000168735.1 Candidatus Endoriftia persephone str. Hot96_1+Hot96_2
CGAATCGCCCTGATCACTCGATCCCAGTGAGGCTCTCCGTGTGGTGGCACTCCTCATGTGATCCCAACCGATATCGGTCAGCGGATCGTCCGTGCTGCCGCGAAACCGGGGACCGCCTTCTGTTTCGCCATGGCGCAGGAGATCGATATGGATGATGCCTTCCATGACGTCAGATCAGAGTTTTTCCGAGACCGCTGCCTCGGCGAATGTGGCCATCTCGTTGTGCAGCGTGCAGGCGAGCCGGATCAGCGGCACTGCGACGGCTGCGCCGTTGCCCTCGCCCAGGCGCATGCCGAGATCCAGCAAGGGGCGAGCATCGAGTGCATCGAGCACGGTTCGATGGCCTGGTTCTGCTGAGGCGTGGGAGAAAAGAAACCAGTCTTCGGCACCAGGGCAGAGCCGTGCAGCTGTGAGTGTCGCCACCGAGCTGATGAAGCCATCCACCAGCACCGGCAGGCCCATCTGTGCGCACGCCATATAGCTGCCGGTCAGGGCAGCGATCTCGAAGCCACCAAGCCGACGCAACGCCTCCAATGGTGTACCAAGGTGCTGGCTGTGCCGTTCCAGCGCCTGGTGGATCACCGCCGCTCTTGTGCGCCACTCCCTGCGCATTCAGGCCGGTGCCTGGGCCTGCGAGTTGTTCAGGTGGGGCATCGAGCAGGGCGCAGGCCAGCGCCGCCGCGGCGGTGGTGTTGCCGATGCCCATCTCGCCGCCGATGAAGAGCTGGGCGCCAGCGAGCTTGGCGCGTTCGGCCGCCTGTCGCCCCCCATGCATGGCGCGTGCAAGCTGCTGCTCGTCCATGGCCGGCTCTCGACAGAGGTTGGCGGTGCCGGGAGCAATCGGCAGGTTTAGCACGCCTTCCAGAGGCCCGGGGTCGTTGACCGTACCCAGATTGATCACCTCCAGCTCTGCGCCAAGTTCGCGGGCCAACACGCTGATCGCAGCGCCACCGCGGGGCGAAGTTTTTCACCATCTCGGGTGGTGACTGCCTGTGGAAAGGCAGAGATGCCTTCAGCCACTACGCCGTGATCGGCGGCAAACACGGCGATATAGAGCTGCTCCACACTGGGTCGCTTGCTGCCTTGCAGCGCTGCCAGGCGGATCGCGGTCTGCTCGAGTAGCCCCAGGGCGCCAGGGGGCTTGGTGAGAACTGCCTGACGTGCCTCGGCTGCCTGCCGGGCTGTGTCGTCCGGGGTGGCGGCTGGTGCCTGCAACCATTCGGTGGTCGTGTTCAAAGTGGACCTCCCTTTAATATGTGAGGCAGGCCAGCGACCGTTAGGATCACCTGGTCGCAAGCCTGTGCGAGCTCCTGATGCAGCCGGCCGGCTTCATCGCAGTAGCGGCGGCTGAGTTCACCCAGCGGCATCACACCCATATTGGTTTCATTGCTGACCAGAATGATCTGGCTCTGCAGCGTCGGCAGCACCGCCAGCAGAGCCGCACGCTCACGCTCGAACAGGCTTGAGTCCTCTGCCATCAGCAGGTTGGTGAGCCAGAGTGTCAGGCAGTCAAACAGCAGGCAGTGTCCAGCAAGCGCGTGTGTGTTCAGCACAGCGGCGAGTTGGATCGGTTCTCGATCAAGT
>AASF01001194.1 GCA_000168735.1 Candidatus Endoriftia persephone str. Hot96_1+Hot96_2
CGCCGAGTCGCCGCTACTGACACGCAGCACTGTCTCCATCTCGCGCAACTGGATCTGTGGCACACGGTTGATCACATTGGCCTCGTCCAGCTCCTGGTTGCGCATCTCGACGAAGCCCAGGATGCGCGAGATGGTGGGACGGATGTTGAGCATCACGGTGTCGAACTGATCCACATAGGGGGTGACAGTGAGCACCAGCCCCTCTGGCACAGTGTTGACCGTGGTTTCGAAGGTGCGGGTCTTGGTCTTGGTCTCCTGGTCCTCCTCCACCTCCACATCGGTGATCATGTAGACCCGCTGGTCAGTGACGCGCAGCACCGCCGGCTGGTTGTTGAGGGTCATGATCTTGGGGCTGGAGAGCACTTTGACCTTGCCGAAGTTTTCCAGCGCCTTGAGGGTGAGGTTTAACGGGTCACCATTGATATTGCCGCTGAGAGTGAGGCTGGCGAGTGGCGCCTGCAGCAGGTTCTGACCGATCATCGCTGAGTTGATGCCGATGTCGCTGCCGATCAGGCTCCAGTCGACGCCGGCCTGGAAGTGGTCGCTCAGTACCACCTCGGCGATGGTGACCTCAATCAGCACCTGTCGTCTGGCGCTGTCGAGTACCTGGGTCAGGAAGCGCTCGATTTCCTGGTGCTTCTTGGCGGTTGTGCGCACCGCAATCATGCCGGTTTCAGCGTTGATGATGATGTTGGGTGAGCCGAGGCTGACGCCCCCGGATTCGCTACCGCTGCCGCCGGATGGATTTTTATCTCCGATGATGGCGGTGAGGTTGACGAACAGGCTCTGCCAGAATCGATTGCTCACCTCTCCCTTGAGCTGGGTGTTGGAGGTATTGCCTTCGCCTTCGCCGCCCTCGGCCCCGGGCAACTTGGCTGGCCACCTTGGTGGAGATCTGGATAGCGTTGCTGCTCTGACGCGACAGGTTGACATAGTCAACGATATAGCTGCGCAGGAAGGGAGTGTCTTGCATCACCCGCAGCACATCGTCGTCTATCTCATAG
>AASF01001193.1 GCA_000168735.1 Candidatus Endoriftia persephone str. Hot96_1+Hot96_2
CTTAGCTTGTCCGCCCCACCTCCCGCGCCAAATATGTGGAACTCATCAGCGTGGAGCGTCCTTCAGAGATGATCGGGCAGCGCCGACCAGTGCTCGAATGGCCGTTCCGCGACGGCCTGCGTATCGATGAGGCAATGCACCCGTTGACCATACATCGCCACTGGGCTTTACGGCGCCCCACTGCCGAATCAGAACGGTGCCCCGCTACGACTGGTGGTACCCTGGAAATATGGTTTCAAAAGTGTCAAGGCGATCGTGCGCATCCTGTCTGAGCGAACAGCAGCCTTCTCTTCACAGCGTGGCAACAGGCAGCACCTTCCGAGATACGGTTTCTATGCCAATGTGAACCCCGCAGTCCCCCACCCCCGTAGGAGTCAAACGACGGGAAAACCGCATCGGAGAACTGCAAAAGCGCCGGACCCTGCCCTTCAATGGCTACGCAGAACAGGTAGCATCGCTCTACAGCGGTATGGATCTGTCGCAACACTTTTGAGGAACAGCCGTGTCATGCCGGTCCTACGATTCAATCCCGCTCGCCTCGCCAACCAAAACAGCCTTCTACTCAAGCGGAGCCTGATCCTTCTTGGCGCTGCTACCCTCCATCAGACTGCTCTGGGAGTTCCTGAGCGACAGCCTTGGCATCAATGGCTTTGAGCGGCTGATTCACAGCACAGGCGAGTGGGCATTGATCTTTCTACTGTTGATCTATGCGGTCAGCCCGTTACGGCGCTGGTGCTCGCGGGGCATGATCGCTCTTGCAGCAGACTATGGTCACCGCCTGTCGGACTGGAACTGGCTGATGGGACTGCGCCGGGCACTGGGACTGCTCGCCTTTTTCTATGCCAGTAGCCACTTTCTCATCTACTTCTGGCTGGAACTGGGGTTCAGTCTCGAGGAGGTCGGTTACGAGCTGCAAGAGCGTCCCTTCATCGCCGCAGGATTCACCAGCCTGATACTGCTGTTACCGCTGGCCATCACCTCCAGCAACGCCATGATGCGCCGCCTCAAGCACAACTGGCAACAACTCCACCAGCTGGTACATCTAGCAGTGATCGCCAGCCTGCTCCACTACCTCTGGCTAAGCAAGGCGGGCGATCCAGCTATCAAATTTTATCTTCTTGCAGGTGGAATACTGCTGCTGGAACAGACTGGCCGTTCGACCTTGGTCTGCTCAGAGCCTCCCCTTCGGAAACCATCTCGGAACAACCCTCTGCCGGTACAAGTGCCTAGCAGCACATCGCTCAAGAGCGTTCATCCAGCTCGGCGCCCTCTTTCTCCAGCGGCATTAGATCCTCCTTACTGATACCCATTTTGTGCTGTGGGTGTCTTCGGCTGGTATTAAAGGTTGGGGTAATGGAGGCCAACCCATATGCTGCATAAGCCGGCGAATCTAGCTTGCGATTGATGAGGTGCGCTACCAGCTAAGTGTACGTCACCATACTCTGTGACCCAAACAATGGCGTTCTCATGTATTACTCATCGCGCAGGCGCATTATCCCTAGACCATCACTATCCTGTGGCATGGGCAATAACTGTGGGTGGAACGGCTGATATTCAGTAGCTGGCATTACTGATTGATACTCAACTCTGGATGGTACTCAATCATCTGGTGTTTATCCTTGAGGCTCAGTAACCGAGCTTTCCGGCTAAAAAATCGCATTCCACCGTCAGTTGACCGATAAGGTCGAAGGGCCCTGATTTATGCTACCTCGCTCAAACAGCTCAGCCAGATTCTCCAGTGCTTAA
>AASF01001192.1 GCA_000168735.1 Candidatus Endoriftia persephone str. Hot96_1+Hot96_2
GATCAGCGCCAGGTCGTGGGCCTCCTGCACCGAGGCGGAGCAGAGCATGGCGAAGCCGGTGGTGCGTGCTGCCATCACGTCCTGGTGGTCGCCGAAGATCGACAGCGCCTGGGCCGCCAGCGAGCGGGCCGCCACATGGAACACCGTGGAGGTGAGCTCGCCGGCGATCTTGTACATGTTCGGCAGCATCAACATCAGCCCCTGGGAGGAGGTGAAGGTGGTGGTCATGGCGCCGGCCTGCAGGGCACCGTGGGCGGTGCCGGCAGCGCCTCCCTCCGACTGCATCTCGAACACATCGGGCACTTGGCCCCAGATGTTGGTGGTGCCCTTGGCAGACCAGACATCGGCCGACTCCGCCATCGGTGAGGAGGGGGTGATTGGGTAGATCGAGCAGACCTCGCTGACCCGGTAGGCGACGTGAACCACCGCCTCGTTGCCGTCGATGGTGACAAATTTTTTGTTGTTCTCGCTCATGGCTCAGCCTCCGCTCATGCCGACTTTTTCATAGATTGAGCCGGGCTCCGGCACCATCTCGATGGCGTGGCAGGGGCACTGCTCGTAACAGACCGCGCAGCCAGTGCAGCGCGAGTAGTCGTAGCGGTAGCGTTTGCCGGGGCCAAGTTTGATCACGGCGCCTTCTGGACAGGAGCCGAGGCAGCCGTCGCACTCGAAGCAGTTGCCGCAGGAGAGGCAGCGCTGCGCCTCGAACTGCGCCTCGCCCTCGTTCAACCCCTGCAGGATCTCGTCGAAGTTGTCCATGCGCTCCACCAGCGGCAGCTGTTGCTGTTCCCGCTGGGGGGCGTTGGTGCGGTACCAGAGATGGAGCTTTTCGTGATCGACCAGTGGATGTTTTCTGGCGGGTTGATAGGGCTTGCCACGCAGGTAGCCGTCGATGAAGCGGGCCGCCTTTTTGCCGTGGCCGACCGCAATGGTCACCGAGCGTTCGCTGGGCACCATGTCGCCGCCGGCGAAGATGTCGGGGGCGCCGGTCATCATGTCCTCGCCAACGATCACGGTGCCGTCGCGGTTGAATTCAATGCCTGGCACTGAGTCGAGGAAGCCGGTATCGGTGTCCTGACCCACTGCCAGGATCAGGGCGTCGGCCTGCAGTTCTTCGACCTCACCGGTGGGTTGGGGGCGGCCATTCTCGTCCAGCTCCATTACTTCGACCTTGAAGGTGGTCTGGTCGATCTCTTTGATGGTGCGCAGCCACTTGATCTTTACGCCCTCCTCGAGGGCCTCATCGGCCTCGAAGTCGTGGGCCGGCATGCTGGCGCGGTCGCGGCGGTAGATAATCATCGCCTCGTCGACGCCCAGGCGCTTGGCGGTGCGGGCCGCGTCCATGGCGGTGTTGCCGCCGCCGTAGATCGCCACCCGGCGACCCAGCTTGGGCGGGTTGTCGCTGTGAGCCTGGCGCAGGAAGCTGACCGCGTCGAGCATCTTGCCGGCATCCCGGGCAGGGATCTCGATCTTCTTGCTGATGTGGGCGCCGACGGCGATGAAGACTGCATCGAAGCCGCCTTCCTGCTTCTCCTTGAGCAGATCCTCGACCCGGTGGTTGAAGCTGATCTTGACCCCGATCTCCTCGATGCGGCGGATCTCGGCGGCCAGCTCGTTCC
>AASF01001191.1 GCA_000168735.1 Candidatus Endoriftia persephone str. Hot96_1+Hot96_2
GGAATGTCATTGATCTTTATGGGATCAGATGCATGCATATGCTCTGAGTTCGGCAACATGCCTTGCGCTACCTCACCAGCACTGCGAATATCAAGCAGCTGGAGTTCTTCACCATTGGAAAGACGGGTCTGCAGATCGGAAGCATCGATTTCCTGAACTATCACAATAAAAATCCTATTGAATAACCGAGCGCATTAGTATATTAATGTTTCTGCATATTTCAACCCCCCAGCGACACGGGCTACTGCACGCTGCAACCTTGCACCGCACAACCAGGCCGAACGAACGCCATCTGTCATCTTCCTGACCAACAAAACAATCGGTTGTATTTATGGACTTTTTCCCAATTTTTATCGATATCCGCGAACAACCCTGCCTGATCGCTGGTGGCGGCCAGGTCGCTGAACGCAAGGTTTCTGCACTGCTTAAATCCGGTGCCAGGGTAGCCGTGGTCTCCCCCCAACTCACCGCAAACCTGGAATCTCTCGCCGCAGACGGCACCATCACTCACCGTGCGCGAGAGTTCGAGCTGGCGGATATCGAGGACTGCCGCCTGGTAATCGCCGCCACGGATGACCCCGACGTCAATCGCCAGATCGCCGAGTTGGCTGAGGCACAGCGCATCCCAGTCAATGTGGTCGACCAGCCCGAGCTGTGCCGCTTTATCATGCCCTCGGTGATCGACCGCTCGCCAGTAGTCGCAGCGATCTCCACCGGCGGCGCCTCGCCGGTACTGGCACGCCTGATTCGCTCCCGGCTTGAATCACTGATCCCAGCCGGCTACGGTCGCCTGGCTGCCTTCTGCAGCCAGTTTCGCGATCAGGTCAAAACGACCTTCCACAAGCCTAGCGACCGCCGCATCTTCTGGGAGCGAGCATTGCAGGGCGGCGTCGCGGAACGGGTCTTCTCCGGACATACCGACGAGGCCGAACATCTGTTAGAGCAGGCGCTCGAAAAGGCCCGACCTAGCGACGAGATGGGTGAAGTCTATCTGGTCGGGGCTGGCCCAGGTGACCCTGAGCTGTTCACCTTCCGCGCCCTGCGCCTGATGCAGCAGGCGGATGTGGTGGTATTTGACCGGCTGGTGGCGCAACCGATCCTGGAGATGACCCGGCAGGACGCAGAACGGATCTATGTCGGCAAGGAGCGGGACAGACACGCCATGCGCCAGGAGGAGATCAACAAGCTGCTGGCGAAACTGGCAAAACAGGGCAAGCGGGTGGTGCGATTGAAGGGCGGTGACCCGTTCATCTTTGGCCGCGGTGGAGAGGAGATCGACACCCTGGCCGCCGAGGGAGTGCCGTTCCAGGTGGTGCCCGGCGTCACCGCGGCGGCTGGTTGCGCCTCCTACGCCGGCATCCGCCTGACCCATCGCGACTATGCCCAGTCGGTCACCTTTGTCACCGGCCATCTGAAGGATGGCAGCATCAACCTCAACTGGGAGATGCTCGCGCAACCGCACCAGACGGTGGTCTTCTATATGGGACTGATGGGACTACCGGTGATCCGTGAACAGCTACAGGCCCACGGGGTGCCAGCGGATATGCCGATTGCCCTGGTGCAGCAGGGCACCACCCATAAACAACGGGTCTTCACCGGCACCCTGGCCAACATCCTGGAGATCGTGGAACGGGAACAACCGAAGCCGCCGACCCTGATCATTGTCGGCCGGGTGGTGGAGCTGCAGGAGAAGCTCTCCTGGTATCAGGCTCCACCGCGTTCAGAACAGGGTGCCACCTCGCCAATCGACTCCTGAGAAGCTCAGGGGCGCACAAGCTGCGCCCCTGCAAGTTTCCAGCTCGCTTCTACGCCGGCGCTCAAAAGAGCTATTTTGGGCTGAGCTGATCCTCTCTCACCCTTGAGGTGAAATAGTCATCCGCCACCTCGATATCAACCGGCTCACCCGCCGCATCCAGCAGGGGCTGCTCATAGTCGTTCCAACCGCGCAGGCCGGTCTTCAACGAGACCACATTCTCATAGCCCAACACCATCAAGGAGAAGGCTGCCAGCACACTACGATAACCGGAGCGGCAGACCACCACCACCTCACGCTGACGCGCCCGCACCAGCTCCGGGATGGTCTCCTCATAATCCCATTCACAGGCCGATTCGAGGATGCCGCGGGGGACGCAGAGCGAGCCCTCAATATGCATCGCATCGTACTCGTAGGGCTCACGCACATCGACCACCAACAGCTCCGGGTTGGCCTGCAGTCGCTCTTCCAGATCCCAGGGCATGATCTCCCCCACATCGGTGAGACAATCGCTGATCAAGGGC
>AASF01001190.1 GCA_000168735.1 Candidatus Endoriftia persephone str. Hot96_1+Hot96_2
TTTCGTTTCGAAGCGGAAGAAAACCTCACGTTGCGGGAAGTCAAACTCCTTGACGGAGCGAATGGTGTTGCTATGAGAGAGTTCGATATCGGCACCGGCATCAACTCTGGCATAGTTCCAAACCGAGTCGGCGAAGGCGGGGGCATGCACCTCACAGTCGTCGAGTGTATCGACCCACTCCCTGAGTTTTTCCTGGCTAAGGATCTTTTCCATGGGAGCTACCTGATGAAACTGTTGGGATCTTCGTCCCGGAAGGACGAAAGCAGCGAGGGCTGTTCGATATCGTATCCTGCCTGGTACTCGAACGTCTCGAAGGCCTCCATTTCGAGCTTGGTGTTGAGCAAGCGAAGCGGGATGTTGACCGGGCAGACCCGCTCGCATTCACCGCAATCGACGCATCGGCCGGCCAGGTGAATGGCGCGCGTCAGGAGGTAGACCGCGCTCTCGGAGGTGTTTGCCGAACGTTCACACCAGCGGATGCGGCTGGCCTTCTCCTCGGCGCTGGTTGCCGGTGTGATCACGAATGTCGTGCTGTCGACCACGCACTCCGGGCAGTAGCACATCGGGCAGACCGAGCGACAAGCAAAGCAACGCAGGCAGCGATCGAAGTGGCGCCCCCAGGTCGCCCAACGCTCATCCTCGGAGGCCTTCTCCGCTTCCTTGACGGCGCGGAAGGGTTCGTCGAAACCGCGTTCTTCGACTGCCTCGCCGAAGAGGACGTCATGCAGCTTTGGTGTGGCCGCCCGACATTCGAGGCAACGATCGGCCAAAATCTCTCGTGCGGGGATGACAGTTTCGCTTTCATTCACCATGCATGCTGATCTTGAAGTCATCGGCGCCGGCGAATTCCACCTGGCTCGCTGTCCTGCCCTTCAGCTTGGCGGAGAGCTTCCTCGGGTCGATGACGCCCGTGCCTTCACAGGAGACGCCGATCACCACCACGTCCTCGCGCTTGAAATAATTCTCCTGCAGCAAAACGCCGACAGCGCGGCTGTCGCAGCCCTTGGCGACGATGCCGACGGGACGGTTATCGGGGGTCTTGGCGGCCGCCTGCTGCTTGCTGTCATTAACCAGGTAGAGCGCCAGATTATTAAGGCAGGTGGGGTCCCACACCAGGCTTGCGGCCTCGGCCGCCGAGGTGATGGTGCAGGGTTCGGCCAGGGCGCCGGCGGTGCCCCTGCGAAAGCCGATCACGGACTTGACCTGCTCCTGCTCCAAGAGACCGGCGGCGTAGTCGCGGAGTTCTTCGACATTGACCATCAGCGTTTCGCCTTGGTCGCTTTCAACGTCCTGACCGCTTCAGCACCTTCTGCACCCGCGGCATTAGTGCGTCTTTGCGCGGCGAGTCTGTTCTGGGGGCCGAGCGTGCGGAGATCACTGACGAATTCTTCGACCACTTCTGCGAATGTGGCGCCATCGGCGGCCGAGACCCAGGACATGCGGAAGCGATCCGATTCCAAACCGATGAACTGGAGCAGATTCCGCACCAGGTACAGTTTGCGGCGGCTCAGGAAGTTCCCTTCCATGTAGTGGCAGTCGCCGGGGTGACAACCTGAAACCAGCACGCCGTCCGCCCCCTTGTTGAAGGCAGAGAGGATATACATGGGCGACACCGCTCCCGAGCAGGGAATGGTGATCGGCGTGGCGTTTGCCGGATACTGGATGCGCGACACACCGGCCAGGTCGCTGCCGGCGGACGAACACCACTTGCACAGGAAGGCCACGATACGTGGCTCGAATTCCTGTGGTTCCGCTGCGGTGGATTGCGATGAGTTCGACACCTGAATCATCCTCCCATTATGCCGCCATTATGGCGCTGATCATTTCGTGAATCTGAAGCTGAGTGACGTTCTTGACGTCAATGGCGGCGCGCACGCAGACGCCTGCGCAGGAGCCGCACCCCTCGCACAGCACCTCGTTGACCCTGGCCTTGCCGTCCACCAGATCGATGGCCTCGAAGGGACAGGCATCG
Organism: Candidatus Endoriftia persephone str. Hot96_1+Hot96_2; assembly: GCA_000168735.1. Lineage (GTDB taxonomy): Bacteria > Pseudomonadota > Gammaproteobacteria > Chromatiales > Chromatiaceae > Endoriftia > Endoriftia persephonae. The sequence goes on from AASF01001190.1 coordinate 1,973, forward strand.
ACGCACATCTGGCAGCCGGTGCAGTAGGGATCTCTGACCTTGGCCACCATTGGGCTGTGCGCCAGCTCATCCTTGGAGAGCAGGGCGATGACCTTACTGGCGGCGGCGCTCGCCTGGCTGACCGTCTCCGGGATATCCTTCGGCCCCTGGGCGGTGCCGGCGAGGAAGATGCCCGCAGTCACACTTTCCACCGGTTTTAGTTTCGGATGGGCCTCGGCCAGGAAGCCGTCCTTGTCGCGGCCGATCTTCAGGATCTTGGCGATCTCGGCGGTGCCCGTGGAGGGTTGCATTGCCTGGGCCAGGACCACCATGTCGGCGTCGATCTCGACGTTGCGTCCCGCCAGGGTATCGACGCCCAGCACCTTGAGCTTGCCGTCCTTCTCATAGACTTTGGAGACCCGACCACGCAGGTAGATCACGCCGTCATTCTCCATCGAGCGCTGCACGAACTCCTCGT
>AASF01001189.1 GCA_000168735.1 Candidatus Endoriftia persephone str. Hot96_1+Hot96_2
AGCAGACGCCACGCCGCCCTGATCAGCGGCGGACTAAGCACCCTCTGCGGCTACCTATTTGCCCTGCTGCATGAACAGGAGTACGCACTGCTGGCCGGCTCCATCGGACTATTTCTGATGCTTGGCCTGGTGATGTACCTGACCCGTAATATCGACTGGTATCAGACCGCTGAGCAAGTTGCTGAGAAACGACCAAAGCAGAATAAGAGGGAATAGAATAACCAACCAATTTGATATAGATTAATGCCCACCCGTGGGCGGCCCTGTTTCAATCCTTTATTATCCGTAACAGAGCCGCTCGCGGCACGAACCAGCCGTAACAAAAAACTCACGCCGTAAACGGCACCCCAACAGAGAACAGATGCAAATACTTCGATACACCACACTCCTGCTCGGTTTCACCCTGCTACTGCCCCCCTTCAGCCTGGCGGCCCACGACTATGACCCGGACAATGGCGAGGAGATCAACGAGCTCTGCGCCGGCTGTCACGGCGAGTATGGCCAAGGCGGTAAGGATGGCGAATATCCCCGCTTGGCGGGGATGCCGCGTAAATTCACCGCCCTCCAGCTACACCTGTTTCGTGACCGCGAACGCCCCAACCTGGCGATGGTGGAGTATGTGGATGACCGCCAGATGCCAGATGAAGACATCCAGGATATTGCGATCTACCTGGAGAGCGTTCGTCTGAAGACCAAACTGCCGCCAGTGGACGAAACCGCCCCTGACTTCGACGCCTATGCCCGGCTGCTGGCGTCGAAGAAGCTAATGCAGATCCCGCGCGCGCCGGGGGATATCGCGAAGGGCCAGTCGCTTTACCGAAAGGAGTGCGCCAGCTGCCACGGTCGTGAAGGCTTGGCGTGACCCAGAAAAAAGCCGTACCGATGCTAGCCCGGCCAATACACCAACTACCTTTGGCGGCAAGTGAAGAAGTATCGCAACAAGATCCGCATCCACGATCCCGAGGAGCCGGATGAAGAGCTGCTGGCAGATTTCAGCGACCAGCAGCTAGGCGATATCTTCGCTTATCTCTCCATCGTTGATGATTAGCAGGTTGTAGGAACGGTCTCAGACGAGTGCAGTTTAGGAAGGTTTTTCAGCAGCCTGCCAGGATCATGGCAGATCGCTGCGTTTAAAGAACAAATAACCCAGGCCGGCACAACCAGTACCCAGCAGGATCGGATAGATCAGCGCATAGGCGATGTAGCCGCTCTGGCCAAAGTTGTCGAGGATCACGTAAGCCGTCGGACCAAGCAGCACCAGCTGCGGGTCGAACAGCATCATGGTGGCGGTGCGGAATACCTGCATCGGATTGGCCAAAGCGAGCGCCACCGCGGTCTCCGGCGGCAGGTTTTCGCGGATCATCACCCCGAGCAGGATCAGATCGAGAAACAGTAACAGGGTCAGCCAGACCACAAACGCCGCCCCCTGCGCCACATCCGAGGAGCGCGCCAGGGGTCGAGAGCAGCAGACCGAGACCGAGAAAACACCAGGCCAGCGACAGTCAGCAGAGCAGTGTAGTAGATCAGCAGATCCCAAGGGATCTCCGCCCCTTTCACCATGCCCCAGGCGGTGGCCCCGAGCATCGCTAGAAACACCGGCAGAAACACCACGAAGAAGCGGCCGAAGACCCGCCCCCAAAACCAAGCGCTGAGGGTGATCGGCAGCGACAGCAGGTATTCGAAGACTCCCCGCCTCCCGATCACCCCGCAACCGAACGCACCGTGGTGATCAGCACAAACAC
>AASF01001188.1 GCA_000168735.1 Candidatus Endoriftia persephone str. Hot96_1+Hot96_2
ATCAGCAATGTGCGCCTTCATCTTGTCCGACAGTTCACATATCAGCTGATGGGCAGTCTTTGCCGTGGGCAGGATCTTCAGCTGCTGCATGGTCATCATAGCCCTGAGGTCAGAGATAATCTGCAGCATCTCGGCATGGCGTCCTTCAATCGAATCGATCATATTCACTTCTACATCCTCCATCTGATCGTAGCCCTGGATGCCCCCTAAAAAAAGCAACGGCATATCCGGGAATCGTTGTGTTTTGGGGAGCTATCTGGTCTCTGCCTGGTTTCTACCCTGCTGGAGAGATAGTGAAACAAAACCACGGAAATGGCAATAGGTATTTAATTTTATTAGAGTTTTTTGGAATTCTTGAAGGGAAACCCCTAGCCGGAAAGATATGTTGTTAAGTGGATTTCCCTAGATAGTCTGCAAGGTTATTTAGCCATCTTTTACTGCATAGATGCCATGCGCGTTACGCAGATAATCCTTTGTAGTCCATTCCATAGCCAAAAACATAGCGATCCTCTACCTCAAGTCCGACAAAATCAGCCTTGAAGCCGTTGCTTCGGTCGTGACGTTTCTCCACCAGGACGGCACTGAACACCTCTTTTGCACCCGCTTTCTGGCAGGCCTCGACAATCGCCTTAAGAGTGATACCTTCGTCCAGGATGTCATCGATGACGAGAATCGTCTCACCTTCCAATGCGGTCGAGGGATGACCGATCCACTTCAACTCCGCACCGCCGCTGGTCTCCCCCCTGTAGCGGGTTGCATGGATATAGTCCTGGCGTAACGGAAACCCCAACCGGGTAAGCAAGTGTCCGGAGGGAATGAGCGCCCCGTTCAAAACGCAGAGAATGATCGGGTCGTGCCCCCCTAGCCGTCCAGTGATCTCCATCGCCATGCGATCGAGGGTCCGCTCCACCTCATCCGGGGAATAGAGAAGATCAGCGGTTGCCAGAACCTCAGCCGCCTCTTCCTGGGAGATTTTTGCCACCTCTGTTACTCCACTATCAATTGAATTCAGATCAAGACTAGCACCGTCTTCAGCCTGAACGAGCCGGTTGACCGCCGTTTTCCACTCAGGA
>AASF01001187.1 GCA_000168735.1 Candidatus Endoriftia persephone str. Hot96_1+Hot96_2
CCCTTGATCAGCTCTTTGTGCTCACTGCCATCGGGGGCGATCAGCCGGATCTCACTCTGCAGGGGGTTTTCGCGACTAAAGCCAATGATGAAGATCCCCTCCTCGGAAACCCGCACCGGCTTGCCGTCCACCCGCACCTGGGTACCGGGCTCTACCTGCGCAATCGCCAGCCCACCTTGCAGCAGGTCGCCCTGCAGGCTTAGTGCAGCAACACTGCCTGGCAGCAGAGCCAGCACCATCAGCCAAACTAACACCACGCTGCGCAAGGGAAAAATCGCCACCCAAACTGCCATCGCAACACCTCATCCGTCCAACACCAGACTGGGCAACCTAGCACAGCACACCAGACCATCCAATCAATTCGCATCAGGCGTTGACAAGGATAAAATCAGGTTGTAAAGTTCGCGCTTTCCAAACGGCTGTAGCCGTTAAAACCAGCTCTCGCCGAGGTGGTGAAATTGGTAGACACGCTAGCTTCAGGTGCTAGTGGGGGAAACCCCGTGGAGGTTCAAGTCCTCTCCTCGGCACCATATATAGATCGAGGAGTTACGAGAAATCGGACTCCTTTTTTTATTTCTCGCAAGTTTCTTTTTTACCTCGCACTTACCTCGCGTCTAGACTAGGTTTGAGAGCCAGCCTGACACTAGCACAGCGTAAACCATGCCCTTTGCAGCTCTGGAGGCGCTCCACTGTAAGACTGATAACGGCGACCCACACCTAACTACTCCGAAACAGGGGCTCCGTTTCGCTCACCCCTTTGCGGTAGCGAAAAACGGCGATTTCGGGCTTAAGGAAAGCCTGCCGAAAGTGGCTTTGAAAGTTGCTCCAAGATCAAGCCAGCTTTATCGATCATCTGTGCCTTTCTTAGGTTTTGCCAAAG
>AASF01001186.1 GCA_000168735.1 Candidatus Endoriftia persephone str. Hot96_1+Hot96_2
TTGATCACCCAGGCAGGAAGGCCCGCCCGGAAAAGGGCGCATTTTAGCAGGCTGTCCGCAAAAAAAACCAATCGGCCAGCAGTCAGACCAACCAGTGTAGCTCTTATCCGCTGAAAGCTGGGTGTTGGGGCTCAACTCCCATCAATTGTTCATTGACGGGCTGTTTTGCTTTAAGCAGCACTCTCATCTGCTGGTTGCAGCCTGAAGAAACCGATAAGACGCTCCATCTCGTCGGCCTTTTCACTCATCGACGCTGCAGCCGCGGCGGTCTGTTCTGCCAGTGCCGCATTCTGTTGGGTCATCTCGTCCATGCTGGTGACTGCCTGGTTCACTTGATCTATCCCCTGCGACTGCTCCTGGCTGGCAGCCGCAATCTCGGCGATGATGTCACCGACCTTCTTTACCCCAACCATGATCTCATTGAGGGTCTCGCCGGACTCATTCACCAGAGAGGAGCCTGCTTCGACCTTGTTGACACTGTCCTCGATCAGCCCCTTAATCTCTTTGGCGGCGGTTGCACTGCGACCGGCAAGATTACGCCACCTCGGTGGCAACCACGGCAAAACCACGGCCCTGCTCACCGGCGCGCGCCGCTTCGACCGAGGCATTCAGCGCCAACAGGTTGGTCTGAAAGGCGATCTCATTGATCAGGGCGATTCGTTA
>AASF01001185.1 GCA_000168735.1 Candidatus Endoriftia persephone str. Hot96_1+Hot96_2
GATCAACCACCATCTGTTGTGTGCCGACATGGCACTCAAGGATGGTGGCTATCGGCGAGCTGCTGCCGAGTGCCGACTGTTTTATCCTGGCATGAGTGCACATCAGCTGCCGGAGGTGGCGGGCAATTTCTTTGGCATGAGCGTCAGCTCGCGCCAGCTGCTCGATTTGGTGCGCGATACTTTGGTCGAGTATCACAAGGGAGGCGGGGGATCTGCCCAAGCTGGAGGGAGCAGGCGGAGCGACTGAAGAAGTCGACCCGGGGATCTGCGTCTCACCTTTGGCCTGGAGCCGCGGCGTGGCGCCTGGAATGAGATCTGACACATNAATCCGAACCATCCAGGGCTGGGGTNCGTTGACGCGGTTGCGCAGTGAACTGGAAAACCTGGGCGGCATGCTGCAGGCGATGCAGGGGCGCGGCAAGGGGCTCGACAGCTGTGGTGAGCGTTGTCTCGCCCTGTGACGCTGGCCTCTGATCAACTCTGCGATGGCAGTGACGAGGAGACGATCCGCTGGTTCGAGACCCAGCGGCAGGGGCTTCCGCCCTCAATACCACGCCGCTGGAGATTGCCTCGATCTTCTGCTCCCGCATGGCCGATCAGCAAGCGGCCTGGATCTTCACCTCCGCGACCCTGGCGGTGGGGGGCAAGTTTGACCACTTCTCCCGTCAACTCGGGCTGGTGGATGCCGAGACTCACTGCTGGAGCAGCCCCTTCGACTTACCGCATCAGTCGGTCTGGTATGTGCC
>AASF01001184.1 GCA_000168735.1 Candidatus Endoriftia persephone str. Hot96_1+Hot96_2
GCCGAGGTGCAGCGGCACTGTTTTGCAGGCGACCGGGAGGCGGTGCGGCGGCAGACGGTGGCCCGCGCCCTGCAGGGGCTGTTGCAGCGGTTGGCTGAAGATGAGTAACAGCCGGGCCTTTTTCGCCCTCTGGCCCGACCTGGAGGTGCGTCGACAGATCGCCCGTGTTGGCCGATCCCTGAACGGTTGTGGCGGGCGCATGCTGCAGCCACAAGATCTGCATCTGACCCTCTGTTTTTTGGGGGATCTGGACGCACAGCGCCGGCGTTGTGTTGAGACCGTGGCCGATTCGTTCAGTGCGGCGCCTGTTGTCCTGCAGATCGACCGGATCGACCAGTTTCCTCGGGCGCGTATCCTCTGGGTCGGGCCGCTGGAGTCCCCGCCGTCACTGATCACGCTGCATGATCGACTGAGCAGTGCCCTGCAGTCCTGCGGTTTTGCCCCGGGAAACCCGCGCCTTCACCCCGCATCTGACCCTCTATCGCAAAGCCCAACGGGTCGAGCCTGGCAGAATCGATCCGCCGATCCGCTGGCAAGCGGAGAGCCTGACCCTGGCCTGCGCCGTCGGCGGCTCGTCTGGTGCGCCCAGCTACCGAATTCTCAATGAATGGTCGCTAAGGCAGTCTCTGAACGAATCATGGGCGATCCAAATCTTCCGCTGCTGCGTTGTACCCCAAGGGCATTTCCTGCGGGGCAAAATTCAGGCAATAGACCGGCTATTATCTGCGATTTCCGCCCTAGCATCGAAAAATTTGGCCTCACAATTCTGCTCGCCCAGATTCATTCTGAGGCTTCCTAAAGGCGAAGCTATGACCTGAGTCGATCCCTGTGTGATAATTTCACCTTCAAAAAAGTACTGTATGAATGTACAGTAAGCAGCAAGATGCAGAAACAGGGGGGAAGAGCGGATGGATGACAATCGTGCAAAGGCGCTGAGTGCGGCACTGGGGCAGATCGAGAAGCAGTTTGGTAAGGGCTCGGTGATGCGGATGGGTGATTCCCGGCTCGATCCGCAATATCGAAGGCTATCTCCACCGGCTCCCTCGGGCTCGACATCGCACTCGGCGTGGGGGGGCTGCAAAAGGGCGCGTGGTGGAGATCTACGGGCCGGAGTCTTCGGGC
>AASF01001183.1 GCA_000168735.1 Candidatus Endoriftia persephone str. Hot96_1+Hot96_2
GATCACACGTCCCTCCTGGGGTGGCGCGACGTCACTCTGCGCCAGGCTCTCCGTAATCTGCTTTTCCAGCCGCTTGCGGCGCTTCTCCTGGATCGCCTGGATGCGTTCGCGCTGTCGTTGGGAGAGGCGGCGGCCCATGGTTTATTTGAACTTGTAGAAGTGCTGGTTGAGGTGGGTCGAGGCGTCGTTGATGTCGTCGTCGAACCACTTCAGCCCCAGCATCAGCTCACAGCGTTGTACCTGCTTGTACAGGCCGGGCAGGCTGGTGACACGCCGGTCGGGCCGGGTGTAGATCTCAGTGCCGTGGCACTTGTAACAGTGGGTATCGATCAGCTGTTTGCCGTTTGCCTGATCGGCGGCAGAGGCGCTGCTGGCAATTGAAAGGCATGCGAGGATGGAGGCAGGGATCAATTGTTTCATTTCCCAAAGTTCCTATGGGCTGGAGTGGTTAGCAATCTGGGCGATACGCACCGCCGCAGGCGGGTGACTGTCGTAGAACAGCGAGTAGAGCGGGTCTGGTGTCAGGGTGCTGGCGTTATCCTGATAGAGTTTGACTAGCGCCCGGATCAGCGGTTCGCTACCGCTCTGCTCCACCGCGAAGGCGGCCGCCTCAAACTCGTGACGGCGTGACAGATAGCTGCCGATTGGCGCGATGAACAGGGTGAACACCGGTGTGGCCAGCAGAAACAGCATCAGCAGCACGGCGTTGCTGGGCTGTGTCACCCCCAGCCCCTGATAGAACCAGAGCTGGCTGGAGAGCCAGCCGAGCAGCGCCAGCCCGAGCAGTGACACGCCGGACATGAGCAGCATCTGTTTGATCACATGGTGCAGCCGGAAGTGCCCCAGCTCGTGGGCCAGCACCGCCTCCATCTCCTGCGGTGCCAGAGCTTCTAGCAGGGTGTCGAAGAAGACAATGCGCTTGCTCTTGGCCGAAGCCGCTGAAGTAGGCGTTGCCGTGGCTGGAGCGCTTGGAGCCATCCATCACAAAGATGCCATCGGAGTTGAAGCCGCAGCGGTGCAGCAGATCCTGCACCCGATCGCGGGTCTCGCCCGCCTCCAGTGGGGTGAAACGGTTGAACAGCGGCGCGATCAGCCGCGGATAGGCCCAGAGGATCAGCAGGGTGAAGCCGATCCAGACCGCCCATACCGCCAGCCACCAGAGGTTGCCGGCGGAAGCCATCAGCTGCAGGATCACCCACAATAGCGGCCCGCCTAGCAGTACTGCCAGCAGCAGTCCAAGCAGCCGGTCCAGGAGAAACCGCTTCGGGCTGCTGCGATTGAAGCCGAAGCGTGCCTCGATGACGAAGGTGCGCCAGAGCGCGAGCGGCAGTTCAATGAGACTGGAGATGAAAAACATTGAGAAGATCAGGCCGATGCCAGTGAGTGTCGCATCGAGTTTCAACCCCAGCCAGAATTGATTGAGCAGATTGAGACCGGCGCCCAGCGTCCAGCCGAGCAGCAGCAGGCTGGCGAGCAGGATATCGAGCCGTCCCAGCTGACCTTTGGCCTGGGTGTAGGCGGCGGGTTTTTGATGTCATCCAGCGA
>AASF01001182.1 GCA_000168735.1 Candidatus Endoriftia persephone str. Hot96_1+Hot96_2
AGCGGCGGAATCGCCTGATCATACTGCCACCGAGCAGCAGCAGGAGCACCGCGAGCGGCGGACTGGCGTCGTTATGCTTAGAGGAGAAACCGATGCGCACGGTCCGCTCTGCCATCGGCACATCCACCCAGGCCCAGTCATCTGCCGTGCCACCATCAAGCAGCTGGATCTCTTGGCCCAGCCGTCGCGACAGTGCCGTCTCGAGAAATCTCAGATAGGGGCTCTTGTAGCGCACCGGCTTTAGCTGAGCCTCGGCAGAGACCAGTGAAAGGCCATGCTGAAGATACAACTCATCCTCAAAATCGGGGCGCGTATCCGGGTGGCAATTCCACCCAGGTCTGTGCCGACAGGACGATCAGTGCGGCAAGATCCCCAGACCCCTGGCGTGCCATCGGCACCAGGATGTAGTAGACGATCACCCCGCTGGAAAACAACAAAAAGGTCAGCATAGACACCGCCATGATCTGGCCGGTGTATCTTAATAGGGTCTTTCTGCGCGGCACAGCTATCCCCGGAAGGCTTCACCCTGAGGGGTAAACAGATACCCCTTGCCCCACACGGTGCGGATAAACTCGGGGACTTTCGGATCGGTCTCGATCTTGCGCCTCAGGCGGGTAATCCTCACATCGATACTACGGTCAAATGGCGAGCGATCGTATCCTTTCAGCAGATCGACCAGTCTGTCTCGGCTCAGGATCTGATTGGGGTGTTCGACAAACACCTCCAGCAGGGCCAACTCTCCACTGGTAAGGGAAATCCGGTTGCCATCGCGGGTCAGGGTGAGCGTACTCAGATTGAGTTGGAACTCGCCAAACTCCAGCAGCTTCGAGGGGGACTGCATCGCTTCAGCGCCTTCCCCTGGCTGCCTGCGCCGCAGCACCGCCCGTATCCGGGCCAGAAGTTCGCGGGGGTTAAACGGCTTCGGCAGATAGTCATCCGCCCCCACCTCCAGCTCCGACAATCCGATCCACATCCTCACCCCGGGCAGAGAGCATGATGATCGGGGTATCCTGGCGCGCCCGAATCCACCGCGCCAGGGTCAGACCGTCATCGCCAGGCAGCATCAGATCCAGGATGATC
>AASF01001181.1 GCA_000168735.1 Candidatus Endoriftia persephone str. Hot96_1+Hot96_2
GATCAAACACCTGCACGGCATCTGCCACGTCTACATCGACGATCAGGCGGAGGTGGGCAAGGCCTTCGACGTGGCGATGAACGCCAAGACCCAGCGCTACGGCACCTGCAACACCATGGAGACCCTGCTGGTGGCGGAAGGGATCGCCGAGGAGATGTTGCTGATGCTGGCGGCGCCGCTACAAGAGAAGGGGGTGGAGCTGCGCGGTTGCCTCGCGTACCCTGGAAGTGATCGACAACGCCGTGGCCGCCACCGATGAGGATTGGGACACCGAATACCTGTGGCCGATCCTCTCCATCAAGGTGGTCGCCGGGCTGGACGAGGCCATCGATCATATCGACCGCCACGGCTCCCAGCACACCGACGCCATCATTACAGAAAACTACACCCGGGCCCGGCGTTTCCTGGCCGAGGTGGACTCCAGTTCGGTGATGGTCAACGTCTCCACCCGTTTTGCCGATGGCTTTGAGTATGGTCTGGGAGCGGAGATCGGCATCTCCACTGACAAGTTCCACGCGCGGGGTCCGGTGGGGCTGGAGGGGCTCACCTCGGTTAAGTTTATCGTGCTTGGCGACGGCCATATCCGGACCTAGCACGCAGCGATGATCGGCATTCTGGGCGGTACCTTCGACCCGATCCACTACGGCCACCTGCGCACCGCACTGGATGTGCAGCAGGCGCTGGGGTTGGATGAACTGCGCTTTATCCCGCTTGCCAATGCGGTGCATCGGGATCAGCCGGAGGTACCGGCAGCGCTGCGCCTGGCGATGCTGGAGGCGGCAATTGCGGGCGAGCCGGGGTTTGTCGCTGATGACCGGGAACTGCAGCGGGGGGGGCGTTCCTATACCCTCGATACGCTGCTCTCGCTGCGGGGAGAACTGGGGGATGAGCTGCCGATCTGTCTGCTGCTGGGCAGCGACGCCTTCAATGGTTTTCTCTCCTGGCATCTGCCGGAGCTGGTGGCGGAGTTGGCCCATCTGGTGGTGATGACCCGCCCAGGCCAGGCGTTGCCGGAGGATC
>AASF01001180.1 GCA_000168735.1 Candidatus Endoriftia persephone str. Hot96_1+Hot96_2
GGCGAATGAATTTAGCGGCGCGAATCGCCTTGATCACCGATGCGCGTTTCCCGGAGCAGTGGTCCCAGGCGCTGGCGGTATTTCTGCTGGTGGGAGGTGTGCTGACCACGGGCGGGGCTGTTCGACTATCGTTTCACCCGCAGGCTGCGCTGGCGGCAGGATCGGACCTTATCCTTCGTGCAGCGCCAGCTCACCAAGGTGTGGTGGATTCTGATGGGGCTGGGGGTGCTGATGTCCGTGGCCACCCTGTTCTACGGCGGTGGCTACATGATCTTCGCCGCCTGGATCTTCCTGGTTGGCCTGGCGCTGGTGATCCACGGGCTCTTCTCTGAACAGCCGCTGGAGTGGTATGGGGCCTCGATGATGTTGGCGAGTGTGTTGCTGCTGGCCGCTGCGGGTCGACTATCAGCTCACCCAGTGGCTCGCAGCGGCGCTGTTCGGGGTCGGGCTGCCACTACTGGGGCTAATCCTGCGCTATCAGCCGCAGATGCGGCGTCTGGTGGCTCTATCGGCCCTGGTGGGGTGGGGGCTGCTGGTGTGGCTGATGGCGGAAGCGGGTTATCAGATGACCCGGGGCTCCTTCGATCCCCAGGCTGAGCCTATCCGGCTGGCCGATTTTGCGGTTGATCA
>AASF01001179.1 GCA_000168735.1 Candidatus Endoriftia persephone str. Hot96_1+Hot96_2
ATTAGCGGCGCGAATCTCCTTGATCCTCCAGCAGCGGCTTGAGCTGTGCCAGCACCCAGTCACGATCCAGCTGATCCGGCGCCCCCGGGTAGCGGTGCGCCAGCGGCAGATAGGCGGCCCGGCCCGCCTCCACCGCAAATGAGACGCCAACGATCTCCGCCTGCATGTAGTCGAGGCTGGTGGTCTCGGTATCAAAGGCGAATAGCTCAGCCTGTTGCAGTCGCACCAGCCAATCGGCAAGAGCGCTCTTGCTGAAGATCGTCTCATACTCCACCTCAAGCGCCGGCTCGGCCGGCCCCGCCTCAGTGGCCTCCCCAGCCTCCAGGGTCGACAGCAACCGATTCGACTCCATGCGGCTGTAGTGTTGCCGCAATATCTCGCGGTCCGGCTCAGTGGGGCGGTAACCATCCGGCCCCTGGCTCCAACGCTACGTCGAGCTTGATGGTGGCGAGCTGGCGCGACAGCGGCAGCTGCTCCAGGCTGGCGCGCAGGTTCTCGCCGATCTTGCCCTTAATCTCATCGGCATGGGCGATCAGGTTGTCCAGGTCGCCATACTGCCCGAGCCACTTGGCGGCGGTCTTGGGGCCGCACTTGGGTACGCCGGGGATATTATCGGCACTGTCGCCCACCAGTGCCAGGTAGTCGATGATCTGCTCTGGGGTGACACCGAACTTCGCCACTACTCCATCCCGGTCGGTATAGCTCTCCGACATAGTGTTGATCAGCGC
>AASF01001178.1 GCA_000168735.1 Candidatus Endoriftia persephone str. Hot96_1+Hot96_2
ATCACCCGCTTCAAGGATCTGCGCACCACTGGCGGCTACGCCAGCAACTCGATGATCTCCAACCAGGGTAGCGGTCTGAATGAGATTGCCGGAGCCTGGGGCGTCTATGGGATCGATCCCGCAGCCCACGACAACAACTTGGACGTGCAGTGGTACCCGATGCATAGCCACAACGACTACTTCGTCACCAACAACGGCGCCTATCCTGGCGGCATGGCGGTACTGGTTCGCGCCACCACCGCACCACCACCAGCCGCTTCGACGACCCGTCAGCGCGGTTCAGCACCTCGCCGTCGCTAGATTCGCCTCCGGCTAATCTATAGCAGTCGATACGGGGAGGGCGGCTTCGGCCGCTCTCCCCGCTTTCAATCGTGTTAGATCGAATTCCAGTGGGACACATCCCCCTTCTGGCTATCGCGATGGAGCATTGAATATGCAACTACGATCTGTTTTTTTGACCCTCCCCCTACTCTCTCTCTACCAACCTGCCGCCCTGGCAGACCGCGACCACGAAGCCCCCAGGCACCAACCCCCACCCCGGCACACCACCCCCAAACACATGCAGCGCGCCCCCAGCTCGGGACGGCTGGAGGTCGAGAAGATCATCCTCGGCGGGCGTGGGCTGCAAGGTACCAGGATAGAGGTGCGCTACCGTCTGATCGATGTAAAGGAGTTTCCCGCCCACCCGATGACCACATCGATCGTCGATGATCAGAGCAGGCAGCTCATACAGATCAGCAAGCTGCCGATGCTGGTTGCGCCCGTCCCGGCGGAGAAGTCGGCCTCGACCCCCCCCGGCAAGCTCTACTTCTGGGACCAGGAGGGCATCATCAAGCCAGGCAGCAAGATCTCGGTGATGGTGGCCGGGCTGGCCAGCCTCCACCTCCCGGTCGAGGCCGGCCCCGACTATGACCCGGCGGCCGCACAGGTGGCTGAGGCGGTCATCGAAAAACCCAAGCTCCCGGCGGATGCCACGCTGAAGGTGCATCAAGTCAAGGACTCGGGCAACGGGCTGCTCAATGTCTGGTTCTCCACCACCGGAGTGGACGCCATCACCGCCGGCGCAGAACACACCTACGT
>AASF01001177.1 GCA_000168735.1 Candidatus Endoriftia persephone str. Hot96_1+Hot96_2
CATCGGTTATCTGGCCCTGGCCTCTGAGGTAATGTACACCGAATGGGGCACGTTGCTGGGCCTCAGCGCCGAGATGAGCGCCACCCCAGCCAACGTGGCGGTGGGGCTGCTCTCTGCTGTCGTCGATAACATCCCTGTCATGTTCGCAGTGCTCACAATGATGCCCAACATGTCGGAGGGCCAATGGCTGCTGGCCACCCTCACCGCTGGTGTCGGCGGCAGCATGCTCTCCATCGGCTCTGCGGCCGGTGTCGCGCTGATGGGCCAGGCCCGTGGCAAGTACACCTTCTTTGGCCATCTGAAGTGGGCCCCGGTGATCGCGCTAGGCTATATCGCCAGCATCCTTACCCACCTCTGGCTCAACAGCAACCTCTTCTGACAGGGCTTGATCCCCGACAGACCCGCCAGCGGCTCTCCGCCGCGGCGGGTTTTTGTTTGCCATAACAAGCCACCAGCTCTCGACCTGCAAACCCTCCCATCTCGTTGCCACTGCGCTAGAATGGCACGAACCGCGAATCTTCAACGCTGGAGGTCGATACCGATGCGGTTCAATGCAGTACCCATCACTCTGGCTGTTATCAGCTTGCTCCCGCTTGCTGTCCACGCATCCACTCCTGTCCACTCCACTGCCACCCCCACTTTCGATTGGCCCAGCTGGCTGGCCCTGATCATCTTCTGCGGAGCCATGCTTCTGGCGATCCTTGAGGAGAAGACCGACCTGCACAAATCGAAGCCGCTGCTGCTGGCAGCCGGTCTGATCTGGGCCCTCATTGCCTGGCACTATCAGGGCAACCCCCAGATGCCTGATGCGGAATCGGTGGTGAGAAACCACCTGCTGCAGTTTGCCGAACTAATGCTGTTTCTGCTGGTGGTGATGACCTACATCAACGCCATGAATGAGCGCCGCCTGTTCCTTGCACTGCATCACTGGATGGTCTTCAAAGGATTCAGCTATCGCCAGCTTTTCTGGTTGAGCGGCGCCATCAGCTTCTTTGCTTCACCCTTTCTTGACAACCTGAGCACCCCCCTGCTGGTCGGCACCGCCATCCTGACCCTGGCACGGGAGCACAACGCGGTTTGTCGGTCTGGCCTGTATCAATATTGTGGTCGCCACTAACGCCGGGGGGGTCTTCACCCCTTCTGGGGATCTCTCAACACTGATGGTCTGGCAACACAGAATCCTGACCCCGCAAGGGATGCTCGACTTCCCCAACCTACTGAGCCTCGCGCTACCTGCCCTGCTGGCCTGGCTGGTACCAACTCTGCTGATGCACCCCTTCGTTCCCCGGGGAAGACTCCCCCAACAACACCCCGAGCCCTGCCTGCGGCGAGGCGCATTTATCGTTCTACTACTGCTGCTTGCCACCATCGCCACAGGCATCACCTTCGCCCACTATCTCGACCTACCCGCCGCAATCGGCATGATGACCGGCCTCGCCTACCTGCAATTCTATGGTTACTACCTGAAACGCACCCACCAGTTACCTGAGCACAACGGTGATCTACAATCCGGACCGATCGACTCACCCGATCCATTCGACTTTTTTCACGGCGTCGCTCGCAGCCAGTGGGACAGTCTGTTGTTCCTGGCCGGACTGGTACTGTGTATCGGCGGCCTCGCCCACCTCGGCTGGCTTGCCAGCGCGGAGTCACTACTCTACGGCAATTTCGGACCGACCACCGCCAACATCATGATCGGTCTCTATTCTGCAGCCATCGAAAACATCACCACCATGCTTGGCGTGCTGGCGATGGAACCACAGATGTCGCTTGGCCAATGGCAATTGATC
>AASF01001176.1 GCA_000168735.1 Candidatus Endoriftia persephone str. Hot96_1+Hot96_2
TTTAAACGAATTCGCCCTGATCCGGCGAATTCACCATTCCCGATACCGGCGTCAAGATCCGCCGGGTACGCAAGGCCCCGCACCAAGGCACGCATGGGGCGAAATCCCGCCACCGGTGAAGCGATCAAGATTGCCGCCAAACCCGCTTGCACAGTGGTCAAGGTCAGCGCCCTCAAGGCCCTCAAAGACCGCGTCGACTGACAACAGCTGCAGCAGGCCAGGCAAGTGTGCCGGCCTGCTGCACGGGCGCCCGCCGAGCTTAGCCGGGAGGGCGCAGGATCAGCTTATCGCCCTGCTGCTGTAACTCCAAATGTTTTAGAAAGCTCATCCCGAGCAGCACCTCATCGCCCGCCATACCAGGCAGGACCGACGCCTCAACACCGGACACTACTGAGCCGGCCCCAGCTCCACCCGGTTGAGGCGTGTCAGCCAGCTCCTTACGGTGCCATTGGCGGTGACACTCAATGACGAGGCGCCGCGCGGCAAGGCCAATGCGCTCAGCCAGCCGCTCGGAGAGGGCCACATTGGTCGCCCCAGTGTCGAGCAGAAACAGCACTGGCACGGCCGTTGATCCGACCCGGTGCCAGATAGTGACCGCGACTGTTGCGCTGCAGCACCACCTCAGCCCCGCCCTGCTCTCCCTCAACCACCAGCAATTCGTGGTTGGGGTTGTGCTGACGCTCGAGCAGACCGGAGAAGAGCAGCGCGAACAAGCCCA
>AASF01001175.1 GCA_000168735.1 Candidatus Endoriftia persephone str. Hot96_1+Hot96_2
GATCCTGATGCCGCGTTCAAGCTGGGCTGCATAGTGACGAATTTCTCCAATGAGTGACGCGTCCGCTAAGCTGCGCCTGGAGCAGATCGAGGCGGTGGAGCATGGCGGTCGCCGTCCCGCAAGGCTGGCCGAAGCAGCTGTTGCTGGCAGTGGCTCTGGGCTGGTGCGCTGGTTCCAGCGTGGTGGGTCGCCTCACCGGATCCCCTTCGGCGCTCGGCTTTGGCGTCTTCAAGCGACACCGGAGGTGCGCTCGATCCACCTCGGCCTTTGGCGATCTTTCTCTGCCTACCTCTCGTTTCCACCCCAACGAGGCAGGATCAGCCATCAGATCCCGCTGCTCGATTGGCTGCTGGCCCTGGTGGGGGCCTTCTGTGCCGGCTATCTTTTCCTCTTTCATCACTCTCTGGCAGAGCGTGCTGGTGATCCCAGCCTGCTCGATGTGACGCTCGCGGTGATCGGGGTAGTGTTGCTGCTGGAGGCGACTCGTCGCGCCCTCGGCTGGCCGCTGGCGATCGTCGCCGTGCTGTTTCTTGGTTACAGTTTTTCCGGTCCCTGGCTGCCCGATTTGCTGGCCCACAAGGGTCACTCGCTGACGCGGGTTGCCTCCCACCAGTGGCTCTCCAGCGAGGGGGTGTTCGGTGTTGCGCTGGGGGTCTCGGCGGGGTTTGTGTTTCTATTTGTGCTGTTTGGCAGCCTGCTGGAGCAGGCCGGTGGCGGCCACTACTTCATCCGTGTCGCCTTTGCCCTGGTGGGCCATATGCGTGGCGGCCCTGCCAAGGCTGCGGTGCTCGCTTCCGGGTTGACCGGCATGGTCTCCGGCTCCTCCATCGCCAATGTGGTGACCACCGGCACCTTCACCATCCCGCTGATGAAAAAGGTGGGGTTCAGCGGTGAGAAGGCGGGGGCGATCGAGGTGGCGGCTTCCACCAACGGCCAAATAATGCCGCCGGTGATGGGGGCGGCGGCCTTCCTGATGGTGGAGTACCTCAATATCAGCTATGTGGAGGTGATCCGCCACGCTGCGCTACCGGCACTGTTGAGCTATCTGGCGCTGATCTATCTGGTA
>AASF01001174.1 GCA_000168735.1 Candidatus Endoriftia persephone str. Hot96_1+Hot96_2
CTTGATCATGACCGCCACCCCGATCCCCCGCACCCTGGCGATGACCGCCTACGCTGACCTGGATATCTCGCTGATCGATGAGTTGCCGCCCGGCCGCACCCCGGTGCAGACGGTGGTGATCCCCGACAACCGCCGCGACGAAGTGGTGGAGCGGGTGCGCGCCGGCTGTGCCGCAGGGCGGCAGGTCTACTGGGTCTGCACCCTGGTGGAGGAGTCGGAGCTGCTGCAGGCCCAGGCCGCCGAGGCGAGTGCTGAAAGCCTCACTGAGACCCTGCCGGAGCTTGAGGTCGGTCTGGTGCATGGGCGGATCAAGTCCGATGAGAAGGAACAGATCATGGCCCGCTTCAAGGCGGGCGAGATTGACCTGCTGGTGGCCACCACGGTGATCGAGGTGGGGGTCGACGTGCCCAACGCCAGCCTGATGATCATCGAGAACCCCGAGCGGCTCGGCCTCGCCCAGCTCCACCAGCTGCGCGGTCGGGTTGGGCGCGGCAGCGTCGACTCTCACTGCGTGCTGATGTACCAGGCCCCCCTCTCCGCCAACGCCCGCCAGCGCCTGGCGATCCTGCGCGAAAGCAGCGACGGGCTTCCTCATCGCCCAAAAAGATCTGGAGATGCGCGGCCCCGGTGAAGTCCTTGGTACCCGCCAGACTGGCGAGGTGCAATCTGGCGCATCGCCGACCTGGTGCGCGACCAGGGGATGCTCGACCAGGTGCGTGAGGCTGCCGACCAGATGGTGCAGCACCATCCAGAACAGGCTGCCGCCCTAGATCCAGCGCTGGCTCGGTCAGCGGGTGGAGTATGGGCGGGTCTGACCCAGAGGGGCGCCACAGGTGGCGCTCCTGCATGCGACATCAGTGCCAGTCCTAAGACGCGCTGGCGCCGTGCCAGAGAGAGTGCGATGCTGCCGCATGAGCAGCAGCCACAGAGTCTGTGGTTCATCAACATAGACGCGGCCAACGTCCGATGCTGGGGGCGGCCAGCTGACAGCCATAAGCCTCACTCAACACCACATTCTGCGGCCTGACCAGGGTCAGTCCTCTGCTCACGGTTGTGAAGTGGAGCGTGGCCAGGGTGAAGCTGGAGCCCTGT
>AASF01001173.1 GCA_000168735.1 Candidatus Endoriftia persephone str. Hot96_1+Hot96_2
GATCGCATCGGTCTCCGAAGTGTATGAGTTATTTGGCATCAACACCGATGAGTCGGTTTTGTGCAACGTACTCTTCACCTGGCTCTGCTCCCGTGCTCCCCAACGCAGTCAGCCCTATCTTGACCCGCCGGGCCTACAGGACTACTACGGCTACCAGGCCGGACAGATGCTCAAAGCGGCTGCCATGGGACTATTCTGCATCGCCCTCGGCTTCTCCCAGTATCAGGTAGTTGAGGCCCTCATCGACCACGCCAAGATTCCGCAGTTGCTGCATAGCACTCAGCAAGCCGATAGCCATTTTAAAAAGCAGTATGGCGGTATTGAGGAGCAACTGGGGCAGGCGGCCCGCATGCGCCATTCGGTAGAGTGGTTCGACAGCTTCCGGCAGCACAGCTATCCCGCCCTGCCCTGGTCAGGCGCTGGCAGCCGTCTCCAGAGTACTGGAAAGACCAGACCTGGAGGAGATCCAGATCACCAGCCTGCGCTGGCTGCTGGGAGACGAAGTGCCGCAGGCCACAGGTAGTGACAACTCACTGGGCGGCGATGATATGGACAACAGGCAGCAGCCGGGCGGCATGCTGGGGATGATCGACGAGATGGGCATGGATGACATGGCAGACGAGAGCATGGCGCAAGAGGTTAGTGGCCGGTTGGTCCACAACCTGCTGATGCGAGGCATCATCAAAAGCGAGGCGGAGAACTACCGTCGCCAGCTTGATCTGATCGAGCTGTTGCGTAACCGACTCTCCCACCAGGCCCATGTGGAGGATATCGCGGTGCGCCAGCTGCCGGTTGACATCAGTTCCAGCGGCCAGGTCTCCGGCCGTGCCGGAGTCAAGGCAGTAGGCAACAATGACCAGGATAAGGACCGGGAGTTCGAGATCCTTATCAGCTTCTCTCAGCAGGTGGAGTCATGATCCATTCCAACTACCTGCGCCGATACCGTCTCTCCTTTGCCGCCCTGCTCAGCCTGGTATTACTCTCATTCCTGATCATCAGCGCATCCATCTGGTATGCCAGTGAGATCAACAGCGGAGACCGCTGAGGTCCGTACCGCGCTGCATCAGGCGATGGCCAGGATTCGCGAGGCGCGCCGCAATCTGGAGCTGGCCGCTATCTACCAGGATCGCTATAGCAGCCTGCAGCAGCAGGGAGTCATCGGCGAGGAAGAGCGGCTGGCCTGGATCGAACAGATACGTGAGACCGCCATCGCCCAGGGTATCCCACAGGTCACCTACTCACTGGCAAGCCGCACCCCCTTCCAGCCACCATCGGCGAGTGACCTGATCCAGTCGCTCCCCCTGTTTGGCAGCCGCATGAAACTGCAACTCGGCCTGTTTGCACGAAGAGCAGCTGTTCCGCTTCCTGCAGGGATTGCAGCGGCAGGTAACGGGGCTCTTTCTGGTACGCAGCTGTCAGTTGCAGCGCGCCGAACGGGATCGGCCCATCAAAACCAATCGCACCGACCTGATC
>AASF01001172.1 GCA_000168735.1 Candidatus Endoriftia persephone str. Hot96_1+Hot96_2
GATCACACGGCGTTACGAAAAGGCCGCAACCATCCTCACCTCCAACAAGGGGTTTGTAGACTGGGGCGAAGTATTCAACGACCACGTTATCGCCACGGCCATTCTGGATCGACTGTTACATCATGCCACCACGCTTAATATCAAGGGAGAAAGCTTCCGTCTCAAGGAAAAACGCAAGGCGGGCTTGCTTACTCAGGCGACAACACAATCCGAGAATGAGGAATCCGAGGCCGCATAAGTCGGACCTCAGTGAAGAAACGACTGATGAAAAGTGGACATCTCAAATCGGTGAAATGGGGACAGTACGTATCAGCGTTGACATGGTCTTAATCTTGGCGCTTTCGTTGTCGGTTATATTGCTTTTGACCTCCCGTCCACTCACCCCTGTGCGCTCCGGCTCGGTATCCAGAAAGCGTTTGATCTTGCGCGAGACGGCGCGCAGTTTCTTGATCTGTTCGGCTTCATCATGCCTCTGGATGCCGGGGGATTGCTCTGCGCTGTCCTGCTCACGATGGCGTTGCAGCATGCGCCTTACCGCACGATCGATTTTCTGCCGCTTTTTCTTTAACTCCGTATGGGTGCCGCTCCACTCCTTTGAGGCATTGGAGGGTAGTTTGCAGCCATCTATGGCGAACATCTCTTTGCCGATCAGTCCCAGCTGATCACACATCAGGACAATCTGACTGAACAGATCAGCAACGGCCTCGGGGGAACGTGAGACAAAATCTGCCAGTGTACTGTGATCGGGTTGCAGGTCCGCCGACAGCGCCATGAAGATGATGTTCTCACGGCACAGCCGTTCGATCCGGCGGCTGCTGGTAATCCCTTTGGAATAGGCCAGAATGATGATCTTCAACAGCACCCTTGGATCATAGGCCGGGCGACCGTTTTCATCATTGCAGTAGTATTGATCGAAAGCGGATAAATCCAGTTCATTATCGATCAGGTAAGCGAGGGAATATTCAAAACTGCCCGGCAGGATCTGACGCTCAAAGGAGACCGGGATCATTTTCATTTGATCATAATTGTAGTCCTTGTAACGAGCCATTCTCCCTTTCTCCCAGTTTGACTTAGTATGCTCGTATTCTACATTTGTAGGGGTTTTCCGACAGCCTCAACGATAAGGCTAACCGGCCACCAAAAGTGGAGTGGCTGTAGCGCAGCGGAGGCCACGCCGCTTTTGATGGTCCGAGTTTAGCCGCTTGTTAGCCAAAATGTTTTCTCCTATGGCAGTTTGGGCACAAAGCTATTGA
>AASF01001171.1 GCA_000168735.1 Candidatus Endoriftia persephone str. Hot96_1+Hot96_2
GATCATCGCCGGGAAGAGCTTGCCATTATCGGTATCTCTGATCGAACTAAAGCGC
Source organism: Candidatus Endoriftia persephone str. Hot96_1+Hot96_2 (assembly GCA_000168735.1). GTDB lineage: Bacteria > Pseudomonadota > Gammaproteobacteria > Chromatiales > Chromatiaceae > Endoriftia > Endoriftia persephonae. The sequence continues at coordinate 56 of AASF01001171.1, forward strand.
AGGTCAGCGCCCGCCTGCTCAAGGCGGGAGCCAATGACTTCATTACCAAGCCATTTGAAGTGGAGGAGTTCTACTGCCGGGTGATGCAGAGTGTCGACATGATTGCCCGGGTGTGCCAGATCCGTAATGCAGCTAGGCGGGACTTTCTCACCGGTGTCTACAACCGCTCCTACCTCTATGAGCAGGGTGAGGAGATGTATGCCCGGGCCAAAAAGTCTGCTGCCGGGCTAGCGGTGGCGATGGTCGATGCTGACCATTTCAAGCGGATCAATGACCGATATGGTCACCAGGCAGGGGATGCTGCCCTGGTTGGCGATTGCCAACAGTTTGCAGCAGAGCCTGGGTGAGGCGTGTGTGGTTGGTCGCTATGGGGGGGAGGAGTTTGTCTGCCTCCTCCCCGGTGCATCTGAGAGCCTGGCGATGCAGCAGTTTGAACGGGTTCGCGCGGGAATCGAAGCTCTGTCGAATTCAGAACGGGGGCGACAGTTTCCAGGTGACCGTCAGCATCGGTGTCACGCTCGATCCCGGTGAGAGCCTGGAGCAGATGATTACCAGGGCCGACCAGGGGCTCTATCAGGCGAAGGCGGCTGGCAGGAATCGTGTCGAACTGAACTGAACTGAACTGAACTGAACTGATGCGGGTGCCATCCGTCCGTCGAGGTGTGATTGGTGCATAGGCTTCTAACTGAGGCCCTGTCCTTCCGTCGTCGAGGCTTCACACTGGTAGCAGCGCCAGCAATACCCCATAACGTAGCGCCTTGCCGGTGGCGATAAAGAACATCGCCGGTAGCAGCCGGACGCCACTCCAGCCTGCAGCCAGACAGAGCGGGTCACCAACCACCGGCAGCCAAGAGAAAAGCAGCAGTGGGCTGCCATGGCGGGCGATGCGCTGTAGCGCGCGTTGCTGCTCGGGCTTTTTCAATCCGACCTGGGGAAAACGGCGCGCTAGCCACCAGCCGATCAGCCAGCTGCTCAGTCCGCCCAGGGTGTTACCGATGCTCGCCGCCAGCCAGAGCGAGACGTGGGATTCAGGCTGTTCGCTGGCGGCATACAGCAGCGCCACCTCGGAACCGCCGGGGAGCAGGGTGGAGGAGAGGAAGCTGACGCCCAGGATCGCCGGCCAGCTGGTTGGCTCGATCAGCCCTTCAATCGCCAGCATCGATGGGCCGGATGGCGGTGAAAATCCTCCGGCAGGGTCTGCCGGGTGATCTCGCTGCAGTCGAAGGTCTGCTCGATTGATTCGTCAAGGCGAAAGCGGCGCCGGTTGTTGGAGAAGATCAGCTCCCCGCCGTGGTTGAGCAAGGGCCATGCAGCCCTCGATCAGGCGTGCGTGATCGCGCTGCACATCGAGCACCTCCTGCATCCGTTTTGAATTGGAGAAGCTGGGTGGATCGAGCACGATCAGGTCGAAGCGCTCCCGCTTTCTCTCCGCTTGGATTAGAAACTCAAATACATCGGCCCGCTGCAGCCGGTGGCGGGGGTAGCCAAAGCCGTTCAGCTGCAGATTACGCTGGCTCCACTCCTGATAGGTGTTGGAGAGATCCACCGTGAGGCTTGCCTCGGCCCCGCCGGCGGCGGCATAGACGCTGAAGCTGCCGGTGTAGGCGAATAGGTTGAGAAAGCGTTTGCCGGCGGCCTGTTCGCGCACCATCGAACGGGTGATGCGGTGGTCGAGAAACAGGCCGGTATCGAGGTAGCTGTGCAGATCCACCTCAAAGCGCAGGCCGGCCTCCTGCACGATCATAAGTCTGCCCTGCCGACCGGTCTTCTGATACTGGGTTAAGCCCCGCTGGCGCCGGCGGGTCTTGAAGGCGAGCCGATCGGCGGGAACCTCCATGACGCTGCTGAGGGCGTCGGCAATGGCTCGCTCCTCACTCTCGCTCGGCTCTTCGATCCCTTTGCGGGCGAACAGCTGGGCGTGCAGATGACCTTCGTACCAGTCGATCGCCCAGGGGAAACTCCGGGATGTCACGATCATAGATGCGGTAGCAGCTGATGCCGCGCCGGGGCGCGCCCACTTACGCCAGTGGCGCTGGTTTTTACGCAGGCGGTTGGTGAAGGCATCGAAATTGTTCACCGGTTGATGCCTCTGGCCGCCATCGCGAGGCAGAACCAGCCAGCGATGAAGGCGCTGCCGCCGATTGGGGTGATC
>AASF01001170.1 GCA_000168735.1 Candidatus Endoriftia persephone str. Hot96_1+Hot96_2
TCGTCCACCATTGCGGTCTGCAGAAGATCGAGCGGTTGGAACGGGGCATGGCCTACTATCTGCAGCTGGAAGGTGGCGAACTCTCCAATGGCGAAAATAGAGTGCTCGCAAGCCCTGCTGCACGACCGCATGACCGAGGTGGTGCTGGCCGGGATGGATGAGGCGGACTGCCTGTTCAGTCATGCTGAGCCCAAGCCATTCACGCGCGTTGATCTACTGGAGGGGGGGCGGCCTGCCCTGGAGCGTGCCAATGGCGAGCTGGGTTTGGCCCTCTCCGACGACGAGATTGATTATCTGCTGGAGAGCTTTCAGGGGCTGGGGCGCAACCCCAGCGACGTCGAGCTGATGATGTTCGCCCAGGCTAACTCCGAGCACTGTCGCCACAAGATCTTCAATGCCGACTGGATCATCGACGGTGAGCCTCAGCAGCGCTCCCTGTTCAAGATGATCCGCAACACCACCGACTGCTCACCGGACGGTGTGCTCTCCGCCTACAAAGACAACGCGGCAGTGATGGCCGGCCCACGCGCTGAACGTTTCTTGCCGGATCCCAAAGATGGGGTCTACGGCTTCGGCGAAGAGGAGATCCACATCCTGATGAAGGTGGAGACCCACAACCACCCCACTGCCATCTCCCCCGATCCTGGCGCGGACACCGGCTCCGGCGGCGAGATCCGCGACGAGGGCGCCACTGGCAAGGGCTCTAAGCCGAAGGCAGGGTTGAACGGCTTCTCGGTTTCCAACCTGCGCCTGCCCGGCGGCGAAGAGCCCTGGGAGCAGGATAACGCGCAAGCCCGGGGCGTATCGTCTCGGCCCTCGATATCATGCTCGAAGGGCCGGTCGGCGCTGCCTCCTTCAACAACGAGTTTGGTCGGCCCAATCTGTGCGGCTACTTCCGCACCTACGAACAATGGGTGGCAGGGCCAGACGGTGAAGAGCTGCGCGGCTACCACAAGCCGATCATGCTCGCCCGGCGGGCTCGGCAACATCCGTGGCGAACATATCGAGAAGACGACCTTCCCAGCGGGCTCGCCGTTGGTGGTGCTAGGTGGCCCGGCGATGCTGATCGGCCTGGGCGGTGGCGCCGCCTCGTCGATGGCCAGCGGCACCTCAGCGGAGGATCTCGACTTCGCCTCGGTGCAGCGCTCCAACCCCGAGATGGAACGTCGCTGCCAGGAGGTGATCGATGCCTGCTGGGCACGAGGCGGCGAGAATCCGATCCTGTTTATCCACGACGTGGGTGCCGGCGGCACTCTCCAACGCCCTTGCCGGAGCTGGTCAAGGATGCCGGCCGTGGCGGCAGATTTGAGCTGCGCATGGTGCCCAACGATGACCCCGGCATGGCGCCGATGGAGATCTGGTGTAACGAGTCCCCAGGAGCGCTACGTGATGGCGATCGACGTTGAGCAGGCTTGACGAGTTCAAGGCGATCTGCGAGCGCGAACGTTGCCCCTACGCGGTGGTGGGTGAGCCACCGATGAGGAGCACCTGCT
>AASF01001169.1 GCA_000168735.1 Candidatus Endoriftia persephone str. Hot96_1+Hot96_2
GAATTAGCGGCGCGAATCGCCTTGATCCTCTGCGATCATCTAGGCGGGCGGCTTCAAGGGTCTTCTCATAGGGTACCGGGGGCCGGGCAGCTTGACCGCCTCCCCCCCCTCCAGCTCGCCAGCGAGCCCACCTTCACCCGCAAGCTCGCCTTCAAGCCCTTCGCCCGCACATACCTTCGGCGCCGAATCACGCCGCCAGCAGCAACCCCCTTCGCCCTCCTCATCCCCACCCTCACCAGGTTGAGCGGTGAGTGCGCGTCATGGTCGGCTTGAAGCACGCCGAAGATCAGCAGCAGCACCAGCAACAGCCCACTGGCCTGACGCACTGCATCCCAAAACCAGGGCTGCTCCCAGATCGGCAGTTCGGGCAGCGGCTCAGGCGGTGCTGGGACAAAGAAGGTCTCACTAATCACCCGCACGCTGTCGCCGCGGCGCCGGGTAAAAACCGATCGCCTCCTTGACCCAGATTGGTGCTGCTGGAGATCTCCTCCGGGGTGCCGCGGGGATCGTCTCGATCTTGCTCCTCACCCGCCTCGTTGATGCTCAGCCGCACCCGATCGTTGAGCACTAACGCCACCGACAAGCGCCGTAGCGAACCCTGTCGGCAGGCGCGTGTGGCTAATAGTCTTGTCGAGTTCAAAATTGCGCGTCGCCTGCTTGCTAGTGTTGATCGGCGTGCCCTCTCCCTCGCCGNCTGCGCCGGATGCCTGCTCCGGAGAAGATCCG
>AASF01001168.1 GCA_000168735.1 Candidatus Endoriftia persephone str. Hot96_1+Hot96_2
TTCTTCGCCAGCTAGAGAAGGTCCAATCCCCGATAACTTTTAGATGGATCATTGGAGCTGTGCCAGACAATGCAGGTAGGGCCATTGCCAAATACATTGGGGGTGCCACGATTAATCATTAGCTGAGAAGAATGTTGCCCCGCAGAACCAACGCCTCAACCGCCCCATGATCCCCTAGCCTGATCTTGCGCCACATTTGATGCGTGACACTGGATGAATTTATCGCCCCCCCTCTGCTGCTGGCAATACCATCGGAGCGACCAGAGACACAAGCACCACCAGCACACACTCCATGCAGAGAAAGACAGGAACCCTGTCTGCTAATCGACATCGGATATCCCCCCGCTTTGGATGGCACCGTTTACGCCACCCTAAAATTGCAACAGAAGCTATAGCAGGGCAACATGCTCACGGCCCACCGAGTCTTTCCAGTCACTTCACCCTGGAGCTAAACCTTGATTACCCGCACCGCTTTGTCCCTACTGCTGAGCACGATGATCCTTCTCTTGAGCAGCCCTGCCCAGGCTGAGACCGTATCGGAAAAAACCATCAGGCTGCCCCCTACTTCCCTCGCAGCCTGGTACCGGCCCGACAACAAACGCCAGGTCTGGCTGCACAACATGTTCAAGCTGCGTAGGGAGATGCTGGCTGTCTCCGACTATCTGGCGCTGGAAGATGCGGCTGGCGTCGCCAAGTGGTCGGAACGGCTGGCACAGCACTACCGAAAAATCGGAGAGATGGTGCCGGAGTGGCAGGAGGAGCTGGAAGCGGATCTGATCAGCCAACTGCAACAGTCCGCGCAGCCAAGGAAACTATGAAGAGGCCGCCCGGGTCACTGCGTAAACTAGGGGCTGAACTGTCGTTCCTGCCACCGCGACTTACCGAGCGGTGACTGCTGCGATTTATCGCACACCGGACTTCAGCCAGATCCATGTGGAAGACTCTGAAACACTCGAAGAAGAGCCGTATCGAAGAGTCATGGAGCGTCTCACCCTGCTGGTCAACCGGATCAAGATTGCCAGTGAGGATGAGAGAATGCAGACTGCGCTCGAGAGCCTGGATAATCTTCGCCAACGGCTCGATGACCTTGGGCAGAGTTGTGAATCCTGCCATAAGGACAATGCCCCCAAATCCCGAATACTCGGCACTGAAACAGAGAAATCCCTGGCGGCACTTGAACAGGCGATCAAAGCGGGAGAACAAAAGAAAACAGGGCGTCACCTGGGAACACTGGCCGTCCAAGGCTGTGCCCGTTGTCACAGCGTGCACCGCACCCTATATGATCTCAAAGGTGCAATTGCACCTTAACAAGATCTAAGCTGCCCCCTTTTTCCGACACCCCCATTGACAATTATCAAAACGGTTTTATTAATCGCCGGGTAGACTCCGGCGTTAGTGTGATGAAGGTAATTTACACTCCGCATAGATCTGCACAGATCTGTCATTGTCAGCGCCGCTGATCGGTGTTTACAGGGACATCGTCAAGATGAGCAACAAAAATCCCCCGGCCTTCACGCGCCGGGTTTATATTTTTAACTTCCTCGCTTTAACCCTCTCGATCCTGATTCTGGCCTTTTCGCTGGGCGACAACAGCCCTGGCCACTTCGGATTCCAAAATCGAGATGGGCATCTCTGAATACAAAAAAACGGATGAAAACCACGCGATTGTCAGGCCTAAAAGAGAGCGCAAGTCAACCACAGACCATTCAAAGCTGAAGGAACTTCAAGGCCCGTTTTCCAGCGGCCCTGAAGTGACAAAAGTCTGCCTCGAGTGTCACAACACGGCGGGGCATCAGTTCATGAAGAACAAGCACTGGACCTGGGACTACAAGCACCCGAAGACGGGACAAACCTTGGCAAGAGCGTGTTAATCAATAACTTCTGGGTACAATGCAGGGGCAATGAAGGCATGTGCG
>AASF01001167.1 GCA_000168735.1 Candidatus Endoriftia persephone str. Hot96_1+Hot96_2
AACGAATCGCCCTTGATCAGCGAGTCGGCGAAGCGTTCACGACTCTGTGAGGCCGCCTGACGCACGCTGCCTGAACAGCTCACCCAGCTCAGAGCTGGCCTGCTCGAGCAACTCACGCCGCTGCTGCAACAGCCTGTTGGTTCTCAGCGAAACTGCGCATCCTGCTTGCTTGGCGCTTCTGCTTCGCGGCCTGCAGCGCTTGCAGCGTCGACTCAAGTATCTCCTGGCGCTCCTCCCTGCGCTGCAGAAACCGCGCCTCGTCGGCTCGATGTGGCGCTGACGCTGCATCAGCCGGGGTATCGCGCACCTGCTCCAGCAATCCATCCAGGGTGGCGTTGGCAGGCAGCTCCGCCCACGGCCGGTAGACAACAGAACATCGCCAGTGGGCAGCAACAGCCAAGCGCTTCATTGCACCACCTCCGCCGCAGGCACCGGCAACAGCAGCAGATCCTGGCGGCAACTGCTTGGCGTGCCACCCGGGATCGCACGGTCGATCTCCCGCCCAGCATCCTCATCGAGGGCTCGGCAGCTCTTATCCGCGACATCCCAGATACCGGGCTGGCTGCCATCGAGGGTCCGGTAGAAGAGCCCAACCCGCCCGATGCGCAGGAAGTCAACCATACGTTCGCCGCCGTCCGGCTCCAGCACCCCCTGATAGGCTTCGATAGTGCGCCCATACTCAGACTCGATCTGATAGGCCTCCAGCAGCCGGCGAAAGCGTTCTGCAAGATCAGTATCAGGTTGACTCTCCAGCTCGCGCAAC
>AASF01001166.1 GCA_000168735.1 Candidatus Endoriftia persephone str. Hot96_1+Hot96_2
TTAAACGAATCGCCCTGATCAGGTTGGGGATGATGATGGCATTCTGCCGAACCCAGTCATTATTGATGAAAGTTTGATCGGGGGGCTGTGCCAAGTAGATTATTATAGGCCCACATGAAGGGCAGGTAGAGATCGGCAGCATAGCTGAGATAGTTTGGACCCTCAGAATAGCCGCTGCCCTCTGTCTCTTTGCTGAAGGTCAAGAAGTCGTTGATCGGTTGGCTTGCCGAGATGCCCAGGCGCTTCCAGATCACCGACATCGCTAGACTGATATTTTCGTAGGCATCCGGGGCCTGGTTGAACAGGAGTGCGGAGATGCCAAGGGGCGCCGGCATTGCGCATCGAGATGTTCGGGCTTTCAGCCAGATCCCAGATGTGTGTATGCAGATAGGTCAAATCGCGCAGTCGCTTGAGCTTTCCGTCGATCCGTCTTTTTAGCAGATCTCTTGCACTCTGGGTGTTGCCGATGGAGATGAAGAGGCTGGCGCGCCACCAATCCCAGAATGGCAGTGCAAACTCATTTGCCAGGATCTCGTCTGCCGAGATGTTGTTGGGAAAATTTGTGCCTAACAGCAGATCATAGGCTTGGCTCAAGGTCGTTAATATCTCTGCGGTATGCAGGCTCTTATGTCCCCAGGTCTCGGTAAATAGCCCATCACCAAATCTGGTCATGGAAGTTAAAGAGAACCTTGAGCGCATTGTTTCTGAATGCTTTGGCAGAGGGACCTTCCAGGTCGTAGACAAGTGTTGCGCTTAATGCAATATGGGCATTATTAATCTCCATCG
>AASF01001165.1 GCA_000168735.1 Candidatus Endoriftia persephone str. Hot96_1+Hot96_2
GCCTTGATCCTGCCCCGGAACCCGCTTCTGCGGCTTGAACTGGGGCGAGGTGACTTGCCGGCTCGTCCAGTCCGGCCGGATAGACCTTGACCTTGACATCGAACCAGTGCGGCCTGCCCCGTTACCGGATCAGCGTTGGAAATATGCTTGCCTGATTCACAGGGCGGCAGTTCCTCCGAGATCAGATGGTTGAGCAGGAAGCCCTTCTGCGACTCGTTGGCCTTGGGCGACAGCCCCCAGGCACCGGCAGCCTTGCCGATGGCGTTCCAGGTCCAGACCGTGCCCGGCTCCACCGCCTCGGAGAAACGCGCCATGCAGCGCACCTTGTTGGTGGGCGACTCGACCCAGATCCAATCGCCCGTCATCAAAACCCTGAGCCTTACCCAGCAGCGGATTGACGAACAAATAGTTATGGGTGTGGATCTGCCGCAGCCAGGCGTTCTGACTGTCCCAGGAGTGGTACATTGCCATCGGCCGCTGGGTCAGCGCGTTGAGCGGGAACTCATGGTTGTCCACCAGCTTCTGCTCCAGCGGCGCGGTGAAGAACGGCAGCGGATCGAAGTGCTCCTCGACCCGTTTGCGCAGCCGTTCGGGAGGCTGGCTGCCCGGCCACTTGCCCTGGGCCGCAAGGCGAAACCGCTGCAGCACTTCGGAGTAGAGGTGCAGGGTGATCGGCTCAGCGTAACGGGTCATGCCGTGGGCCCGCGCCCACTCTAGGTAGCCACGATTCCA
>AASF01001164.1 GCA_000168735.1 Candidatus Endoriftia persephone str. Hot96_1+Hot96_2
TAGCTCCGCATGCAGCCGCTCGAGAAAGGGCAGGATCTCCGCCTTGCTCTGCAGGTCGAGGCCGGCCAGGGGTTCGTCCATTAGCAGCAGTTGCGGACTGGTCAGCAGCGCGCGGGCGATGGCGACGCGCTGCCGTTCGCCGCCGGAGAGCCCGTTGGGACGGCGTGCTAGCAGCGGCTCCAGACCGAGCAGGGCGATCGCCTGGTCGAAGTCGACATGGCGCTCTCCCGCTGGCAGCCGTTTCAGGCCGTATTCCAGATTGCCGCGTACCCTGAGGTGGGGAAACAGGCTCGCCTCCTGGAACACGTAGCCGAGCCGGCGGCGGTGGGTGGGCACAAAGTGGCGGCGATCCTGCCAGAGGGTGTCGCCGATCTTGAGGTAGCCATCCCGGCAGCGTTCCAACCCGGCGATCGCCCGCAGCAGGGTCGTCTTGCCGCAACCGGATGGGCCGAAGATGGCGCTCACCCCGCTCGCTGGCAAGCGTGAATTCGGTGCTCAGCTGGAACTCACCTCGCTCGATCTGGATGCGTGCCTGGATGCTCATCGCATGCCCACCGCAAAACGTCGGTTGAGGCTGAACACCGCCAGCAGCATCAGGAAGGAGAGCAGCAGCAGCCCGCCGGCAAGCCAGTGGGCCTGAGCATATTCGAGCGCCTCGACATGATCATAGATGGCGATTGAGAGCACTTGGGTCTCGCCGGGGATGTTGCCGCCGATCATCAGCACCACACCAAACTCCCCCACGGTGTGGGCAAAGCCAAGCACCGCGGCGGTGAGAAAACCGGGCCGGGCCAGCGGCAGTGCGATGCTCCAGAAACGGTCGAACGGGGTGGCGCGCAGGGTGGCGGCCACCTCCAGCGGGCGTCGGCCAATGGCGCTGAAGGCGTTCTGCAGCGGCTGTACCACGAAGGGGAGGGAGTAGAAGACCGAGCCGACCACCAGCCCGCTGAAGCTGAAGGCGAGGGGGCGGCCGCCGAGGGACTCCAGCAGCTTGCCGATGGGGCCGTGGGGGCCGAGGGCGATCAGCAGGTAGAAGCCGAGCACGGTGGGGGGCAGCACCAGCGGCAGGGCGATGATCGCCTCGGCAATCACCTTCAGGCGGCAGCGGCTGCGGCTCAGCCACCAAGCCAGGGGGGTGCCGAGCAGTAGCAGGATCAGGGTGGTCAGGCCGGCTAGCTTGAGGGTGATCCAGAGTGCGGCGAGATCGGCCTCATCCAGCATCTGGGGTTCCGTAGCCATAGCCCTGGATGGTGGCCTTTGCCCTGTCACTCTGAAAGAAGTTGTAGAAGGCGCGGCTTGCGGCTGTCTCTCGCGAGCAATACCGCTTGTTGTTCGATCGGGGTGTGCAGCGACCCTGGCACCAGCCAGTAAGAGCCGGGGATCGGTTGCCCCGGGCGCTGGATCTGCGATAGGGCGACAAGGCCCAGCTCGGCGCTGCCGCTCTTCACAAACTGGAACGCCTGGCCGATATTTTCGCCGCGCACCATCCGCGACTGCAACGCCTGCCAGAGGCCGTGTTTTTGCAGCAGCTGTTGGGCCGCCCGACCGTAGGGGGCGAGTTTGGGGTTGGCGATGGCCAAGTGGCGGAAGCTGCCCTTCTTCAGCACCTCTCCAGCCGGATCGACCTGAGTTGCGTCTGGACTCCACAG
>AASF01001163.1 GCA_000168735.1 Candidatus Endoriftia persephone str. Hot96_1+Hot96_2
CTTGATCCTGTGCGCCGGGCAGCTGCACCACGATGCGCCGCTCGCCCTGCTGCTGAATCAGCGGCTCCGCCACTCCCAGCGCGTCGACACGATTGCGCAGGGTGGTGATGTTCTGCTCCAGAGCGAACTTCTGCACGCCTCTACGCTCGGCGGGTGTGAGGCTAGCCTTCACAAAAAAGTCGGCACCACGGTCTAGAGTCTCCAGCACCAACTCACGGAATTCACTGTGGATCTTCTGCTCTGCCGCATCCCGCTTGGCAGCATCGCGAAACTTGACCAATACCGCATCACCCTCACGCGCCACCCGCAGATAGCGGATCTTCTGCTTGCGCAGCAGGCCGCGGATATCGCCCGCATAACGCTCCATCGCCTGCTGCACCGCCGCCTCCATGTCGACGTCAATCAGCACGTGAATGCCGCCGCGCAGGTCGAGCCCCAGGTACATCGGCTCGGCCCCCAAGCTGCGCAGCCAGTCGGGCAGATCGGGTGCCAGCGTCAGCGCCTGATTGAAGTCTCCCCCCAGTTCTGCAGCGATAACCTCAACCGCCTTGAGCTGATCTTCCGAACTACTGAAGCGCACCAGCAATTTGCCTTCGAGCGGCTCTATCGCCTTGGCTGTGATCTGGGCAGCTGCCAACGCCGTGTTGATACGCAGCGGTGTGGTGGCATCGATCTGAGCCCGGCGGGTGCCGGAGATCTCCATGGAGGGATCAAGGCGATTCGCGCCGCTAATTCATTCGCC
>AASF01001162.1 GCA_000168735.1 Candidatus Endoriftia persephone str. Hot96_1+Hot96_2
TCCGTTGCTGCGCATGGCATTGGTGCCACGCATGCTGGAGGCCAGGGGCCTGGATGTGACGCCGGGCATCATGGAACGATTTCGCGCCATTGGTGACGAACAGACCGTGGCCTGCCTGCAGGTGATCCTCGATGAGGAGGTGGGGCATGTGCGGTTTGGCAGCCGCTGGTTTCATTACCTTTGTGAACAGCGGGGGCTGGAGCCGGAGGCGACCTACTTTGACCTGTTGGAGCAATTCCTCAATGGCGGGATGCGCTGTCCGCTGCACCAGCAGGCGCGGCTTGAGGCGGGGTTTTCGCCACAGGAACTGGAGCGATTGGAGCGGTTATGCGCCAGAAAATAATCGGAATTCTACTCGTGCTGGCGTTGTCGGCAGCAGTATCGGCGAGCGCAACAGAGCTGGATGCCAGACTGTTGGTGTTTCGGGTCAGCGAGCCTGGCGCGGAGCCCTACATCAGCCGGGTGATCGTCAGCGACGATTTCCTGCGTCTGGATCAGGGGGCGAGTAGTCCCGGGTTTATTCTGTTAGATCGCCAGGCCGGGGTGATCTACAGCGTCAATCCGGATGACCGGCTGGTGCTGGTGTTCCGAGCCGAAGCGGGTGGATC
>AASF01001161.1 GCA_000168735.1 Candidatus Endoriftia persephone str. Hot96_1+Hot96_2
GATCCAGCTGGTGCTCTGCAGCGGAGACAGCCGTCATACCGCCGAAGCGGTGGCCGCCCAGCTCGGTATCGACGAGGTGCATGCCGAGATGTTACCGGAGGGCAAGCTCAAGGTAGTGCAGATGCTGCAGGCCCAGGGGCATCGGGTCGGCATGGTCGGGGATGGGGTGAACGATGCGCCGGCCCTGGCCCAGGCCGATACCGGCTTTGCCATCGGCAGCGGCACCGATGTGGCGATCGACAACGCCGGACGTCACCCTGGCGGGAGACTGCCTGGCCAGTGTCAGCACCGCCATCGCCATCTCCCGCGCCACCCTGCGCAATATCCGCCAGAATCTGTTCGGCGCCTTTATCTACAATCTGATCGGCATCCCGCTGGCGGCCGGTCTGTTCTATCCCGTAACCGGCTGGCTGCTGCCGCCGATGTTCGCTAGCCTGGCGATGGCGCTCTCCTCGGTGACCGTGGTGAGCAACGCCAACCGGTTGCGATTTTTCAAACCCGACCTGGAGGAGGTAACGATGTCTGTGGAACTGAAAGTGACCGGGATGACCTGTCAGCACTGTGTGGCCCATGTGAAGAAGGGGCTGGAGGCGGTGGCCGAGGTGGAGGCCGTGGAGGTCGACCTGGAGTCGGGCACGGCCCGTGTCGAGGGCAGCGCCGATACCGCTGAGCTGCTGGGCGCGGTCAAGCAGGCGGGCTACTCCGCGGAGCTTGTCTAGAGTTGGTGATCGGGGATTTGCCTCTGTGTGGCAGGAAAAGGTCTAAAATGTAGACAATGTCGCACTTCGAGGGATTATTGATCCTGTCATCTGGATTACAATTCCCGGCCAGATAAGCATCGAA
>AASF01001160.1 GCA_000168735.1 Candidatus Endoriftia persephone str. Hot96_1+Hot96_2
CGAATTCGCCCTTGATCCCATTAGTACGGCTACAAAGGGCTTGTTCATTGGATCAGGTTTTTTGTCTGGTGGGAAGGCGGGAGAAGATACCCGAAAGCCTATTTTATGACCAGTGTGAACTGCTTTGTGAAGCACTGGGTTGATTGTTGGATGCGGAAAAACTGTTGTTCCACGCATAGCCTGGCCGGCTTGGGCTAAAGCGCTGCCGGAACTTTTGGAGAAGATCGATGGTACATTTTCGGCGCATGCTGGGGGGCTTCATTCTTGTCCATGAGTGTCATGGCAGAGGTGATGGCGTCTGGAGTCGAGTACAGCAAGGAAGAGATGGCGTGGCTGAAAGCACACCCTCAGTTTGCGGTTCGGCATCATCAATACTAACTCGCCGATCCTCTACCTTGGTGAGTCTAACCAGCCGCGGGGCGTGCCGGCAGACTATCTTCGCTTTGTCGCCGAGAAGGCGGGGGCTGGGCTGAAGGTGGTGCGCTTCAATGAGGTTTCGGCGATGGAGCGCGCACTCAAGGATGGAGAGATCGATATGGTCGGTGCCACCACCTGGTCGGTGGATAGGGCGTCGAGCATGCGCTTCACCCAACCCTATCTCTCGATTCCGGGAGCGATCTACACCAGAAAAAACGGCCCACTACTGACCCCTACTGAGATGGATGGGCGTGCGGTGGCCGTTGTACGCGGCGGTTTTTGGAGTCGTTGGGTCAACGAGCGCTACCCAAATATCCGGCGGGTTGAGGTGTCTGGTGCTCTGGCTGGCTTGCAGAGCGTCAACAATGGTTTGGTCGACGCTTATCTCGGAGATATCGCCTCGTCGCGCTATCATCTCAAGCGTCAGGGGATTGACCGGCTGCAGGAGTATGGCGCGATCGGTGGTCTGTTGAATCTGGTGATGGCGGTCGACAGCAACCAGGCCACTGGTGGCTTCGATTCTCGAGAAAAGCATTGCGCTGA
>AASF01001159.1 GCA_000168735.1 Candidatus Endoriftia persephone str. Hot96_1+Hot96_2
GCGGCGCGAATCGCCCTTAGCTTGGTTTGATGGGCTACTAACATTCCTTGGGCGTAAATCAATCGATAAATGGAGTGATAATGACCGGGATGCGGCAGAATATCGTTTAACTGAGTTTAGTCGTAAGCTGAACGATCTCGAAAAACTACGGGTTCATTATCAAGAAGTCGGGAGCAGAACAGATTCAGCGTTTGAGGTATACCTAATCCGCAGCATTAAGAAGGGGGCGCCTGATTATGATGAGGTCGTGGCGGTTGACTCTAAGCGGCATAAAATCATAAAAAGCGCAAAACAAGAGATAGCTAAGAGACTAGAAGATCTGGGTGAGAAAGAACTAGGTTTAGCTGCACTTGCTGAGGTGGTCGATGAGTTTCTGGCGAAATATCGCAAATTAGATAGACAACAACAGTCAAGGACCACTAAGCTAAAGCTA
>AASF01001158.1 GCA_000168735.1 Candidatus Endoriftia persephone str. Hot96_1+Hot96_2
GAATCGCCCTTGATCCGGAGGCGGCCAAGCAGTGCATCGGCCTGGTGCCTCAGGAGTTGAAGTTCAATGTCTGGGAGCCGGCGGTGGAGATCCTGGTTCCAATCAGGCGGGTTACTACTGGGGTGCCTCGGCGCGAGGCGTACCGTCGTGCCGAGCGCTATCTGAAACAGCTCGATCTGTGGGAGAAACGAACCAGCCAGGCGCGCGAGCTCTCCGGCGGCATGAAGCGCCGCCTGATGATTGCCCGTGCCCTGATCCACCAGCCCCGGCTGCTGATCCTGGATGAGCCCACCGCCGGGGTCGATATCGAGATCCGCCGTTCGATGTGGGCGTTCCTGCAGGAGATCAACAGTCAGGGCACCACCATCATCCTCACCAAGCCACTATCTGGAGGAGGCGGAGCAGCTTTGCCGCAATGTCGCCATCATCAACGCAGGGTCGCATCGTCGAGCGCTCCAGCGTCGACCAGTTGCTACGTGAGCTGCGCACCGAGACCTTTGTGCTCAATCTGCGTGACAAGCTGGCACAGCTGCCGGAGCTGGGCGGCTTTGTGTTGCGTCACCTGGACGAGTGCACTCTGGAGGTGGAGGTGAGCCGCGAGCAGACCATCAACGGTCTGTTCGAGGCGCTGTCGCGCCACGGCATCGAGGTGACCAGCATGCGTAACAAGCAGAACCGGCTGGAACAACTCTTTATCGATATGGTGAATCAGGACCGGGCAAACGGGGTGGGCTCATGAATCGTTGGCAACGCTATCGCACCGCCTACTGGACCATCCTGGTCAAGGAGGTACTGCGCTTCAGCCGCATCTGGGTGCAGACAGTGCTGCCGCCGGCGATCACTACCAGCCTCTACTTTGTCATCTTCGGCACCCTGATCGGCGCGCGCATCGGCGAGATGGATGGCTTCCGCTATATCGACTTCATCGTGCCGGGGCTGATCCTGATGACGGTGATTCAGAACTCCTACTCGAATGTGGTCTCCTCCTTCTACAGCGCAAAGTATCAGCGTTACGTCGATGAGCTGATGATCGCGCCTGTGCCCCACTGGGTGGTGCTGGCGGGTTATGTCAGTGGCGGGGTGGCGCGGGGGCTAGTGGTG
>AASF01001157.1 GCA_000168735.1 Candidatus Endoriftia persephone str. Hot96_1+Hot96_2
GATCAACGAACTTGCACCAGGCAAGAATATTGGCGTCGGAATGGAGAGCCACGACACTCACTGGTATCTGGCCGGCGGTATCTTCGGCGAGGGCCCCAACGATGCTGATGACAAGCTGGATGACGAGGGGCTGGGGCGGCAGCCTGCGCGGTGTCTGGGCGCCCTTGGCCAGAGAAGGGCCGGGTGATCCATCTCGGTGCCAGTGCCGACTACCGCAACTTTGGCGGCGACTCAGACACAGAGGCGAGCTGGCGCATCCGCACTCACCCAGAGTCTCACATCGTCGATAAAACGAACTATCTGCTCGATACCGGCAAGATCAAACATATCGACCACAGCCACAGCCTCGCCCTAGAGGCCGCCGCCGTCTATGGTCCCTTCTCGCTGCAGGGTGAATACCTGCGTACCCGTATCAATATTGAAGACTACGCTGAGCCACTCAACTTCCACGGCTACTACATCGCCGGGCAGCTGGTTCATCACCGGTGAATCCCGCAACTACGACATCAAGCAGGCCCGTTTCGAGCGCATCACACCACGCAGCAGCTTCGGTTGGGGGGAAGGCCGTGGCGCCTGGGAGCTGGCACTGCGCCACAGCTACCTTGACCTAGATGATC
>AASF01001156.1 GCA_000168735.1 Candidatus Endoriftia persephone str. Hot96_1+Hot96_2
CTTCTGCAGCTCGTCTGACAAGTCGGCCAGCGCACCGATCGATGCCGCGGTTTGGCTAGTACCATCGGAGGTCTGCGTGGTGATCTCCTGGATCACGTTCATGGTGGCGTTTACACCTACTGCAGCTTCCGACTGCGCCTTGGCAGACTCCGCAATCTTACCGGTAAGGTCAGAGATATATTGAGATACGCTTGCGATCTCCATCAGAGCCTCACCGGCATCCTCTGCCAACTTCGCTCCTCTCACCACACCCGAAGTACTGGCTTCCATCGAGGTAACAGCCTCGTTGGTATCTGCCTGAATTGTTTTAACCAGTGCCTCAATCTGCTTTGTTGCGTTAATCGAACGTTCTGCAAGACGCTGGACCTCGTCCGCAACCACCGCAAAACCACGACCCGCTTCACCGGCCATGGCTGCCTGCATGGCAGCGTTCAGTGCGAGGATATTGGTCTGATCTGCGATATCGTCGATCAGCTCCACAATATCACCGATTTCCTGAGAGCTCTCACCAAGACGCTTGATTCGCTTCGAGGTCTCCTGAATCTGTTCGCGAATCGCATCCATGCCCCTGGATGGTATTACGTACGGTCTCGGCTCCGTTGCTTGCAATATCCACCGAGCGGAGGGCAACCTCTGCCGATTCGGCTGCATCATTCGACATCTGATCGATTGCTAAGGACATCGATTTGATGGCGTCATTGGCATCGGTTATCTGCTCCGCCTGATGGACACTTGCCTCGGCCAGATGCATGGCCGTAGCACGGGTCTCCTGGGTTGAGCTGGATACCTGCTCCGCGGTCTGGTTGATGGTGGTTACCAGCTCGCGCAACGCCTCGATCGCGTAGTTGATCGAGTCGGCGATCGCACCGGTAATATCCTCGGTTACGCTGGCCGTTACCGTCAGGTCACCATCAGCCAGATCACCCATCTCGTCGAGTAGACGCAGAATAGCCCGCTGGTTGCTCTCGTTTTGCTCCTTACTCGCCTCTTCCCGACGGCGTGCATCCAGTACCAACCGAAAACCAAGGATGATCAGGAAGGCCGCCGCTAAGCCACCAAAGGCAGCCACCATACCGGGGCCCGCCTTGACACCGAGAATCTCGATACGCCCGGGAGACTCGCCATACACCTTTAATCAGGTTTTCGGTTGCCTCACTGGTTCTGTCCGAAATCTCATTCATGCTTGAGGCGGCTTCCAAGGCGGGCAACACTGCTGGAATATTTTCGATAATCTCATCAGCATGGTCACTCACCGTCCCAAACAGTGTGGCGATATCCCTCAACCGCTGCTCTGCGACTGGATCTGCAACCTTAGTAACCCCCAGATCAGGATCGCCCTCAAGAAGGCCATCGAGTACACGGCCGAACCGATCCGCATCCCGTGTAAATTGGTCGATCGCCGCTGCCGTTTGCTGCCCACCAGCCAGCACCAAGCTCACCTTCGCCTGGATACGTTCAGCCAACATCCGCTGCTCGGAAGCGATAAAGATCTGCTGCGGAGACGCATTCTTCTCGATCAACACCTGCGCAACCTCTTCTGAGAGTTCCTGCAATTGGGGAACAAATTCAGAAATCACACCCGATGAACTCACCGATCGCCAGAATTGGCTCTTGTGCGGCTAGGATTTCGTCCGCATTCTGACGCAGTTCCAGCCAGGCATTTTCCACCTTTCGCAAAGGAAGCATGACCTGCACCGGTGACCCCGGCAGGTCGTCGGCCTCTGAGCCATTTTCAACTCCGTCA
>AASF01001155.1 GCA_000168735.1 Candidatus Endoriftia persephone str. Hot96_1+Hot96_2
GATCATGCAGGCATTTGAGAACCAGGGTGAGGAGGCCGCCAGGGCGCGTATCCGACACCATTTTCTGCTGTTGTTCGGGCTGGGGCTACCCAGCAGCGCAGGCATCATCGTGCTGGCAGAGGGGCTGGCAGCGGTGGTGTTGGGGCGCGATTTTTCCACAGCGGGGGCGGAGCTGATACCCTATATCGCCCTGTCGGCCTTTCTGTTAAGCATCAAAGCGGGCTATTTCGACCTCTCGTTCCAGCTACAGCGCAACACCCTGGGTCAAGTGTGGGCTGCGGGGGCGGCGGCAGCGGTGAATATCCTGCTGAATCTGCTGCTGATTCCGCAGATGGGAATGCAGGGGGCAGCTATCGCCAGTGTCGCAGCTGCACTGACCGCGGTGGTGATCAGCGCCTTGCTTGGACGCCGCCACTTCCGGCTGCCCTTCCCTCGACAGGATTGTATTAAAATAGCCGCTGCGACCCTGATGATGGGGGGGGTGCTGTGGATTATCGGCTTTGCGCCGGGGGTGGTTGGTCTGCTGCTGGGAGTGTTGTGCGGACTGGTGGTTTATGGGGTGATGCTGCTGCTGTTTAATCCGGGTAACCTCACCTATGAGTTGGCAAGACGCTGGCGCAGGGTAAAAAGTGATGCCTGACAGGCAGTCTGAAGGCAGAGTGAGCGGATGGCGATAGTCGATAAACATAAACTCCTGGAGCAAGTGGAGGCGCGCAGTGAACTCACTCTGGAGTTGGGCTGTGGCGCCCGCAAGCGCGATCCCAAGGCGATCGGCATTGATGCCCTCGATCACGAGGCGGTGGACATTGTCGGTGATGTGCTGGATGTGTTGCGGCAGCTTCCGGACGATGCCGTCGCCTCGGTCTCCTCCTACCACTTTGTCGAGCATGTGGAGGATATCGAGGGGCTGATGCGGGAGCTGGCCCGGGTGATCCGCCCCGGCGGTAAGCTTGCTGTTTGTCGCGCCCGCACTTTTCCAATCCCTACTACTACTCCGACTACACGCATCAGCGCCCCTTCGGTCTCTACAGGTTCTCCTATCTGGCGGAAGACCGGCTGTTCAGCCGTCGGGTGCACAACTACCAGCAGCTCAAATGCG
>AASF01001154.1 GCA_000168735.1 Candidatus Endoriftia persephone str. Hot96_1+Hot96_2
CCCTTCATGGTAATAACCGGCTGATGATCAAGCGCGACATTGATATGTTGATAATACTGCTCAGTCGTTTCACTGCGAATGGCGTATACAGGAATTTTATAATGTTTGACAAGTGCGGCGGCGACATCATCCTGCGTGCTGAGAGGGTTGCTGGCACAGAGTACAATCTCTGCACCGGCAGCCTTGAGAGTTCGGGCTAGATTTGCCGTTTCGGTGGTAATGTGCAGACAGCCACTGATGCGAATGTTTTTCAATGGTCGTTGATGTATGAAACGTTTGGTAAGTATGTGTAATACAGGCATTTCCTGCCAGGCCCATTCGATGCGCCGTTTGCCTTGCTCGACCAGGGCAGGGGTCTTGATATCAAAGTTAATACTATTTTTCATTGTATTGTTCCAGAATGAAGATAAATCAAGTTTACCTTATATTCCTAATAATACTGTCTTTATTTCCATGCTCATTAAAATATAGACTGAGTTTATGAGGTTTTTTAATCCATATTTCTGTTAATGATCTAATGGCATAGATTAATAAATGATTCGGTCATATACTTGAATAAAGCCTGTTAACAAATGTGTAATAATAGATACAAGGAGCATGTTATGACCAGTACGGGTAAAAAAACGGATTTTATTCGGCAAGGTGATC
>AASF01001153.1 GCA_000168735.1 Candidatus Endoriftia persephone str. Hot96_1+Hot96_2
TTTTAATCCTAGCACCCCTATCATTCCTTCCAAATCAATTAGACTTATTCTTAGTTTCAAATCACACTTTTACTCCAACTCTAACACAATCCATGACAGAGTTATCGCCCATCGTGACGATCTACCTACCCTCCGTAGCCATCATCTTCAGCATCTACCTGGGCATCCAGCAGCTCAAGGCGCGGCGCAGCCGCGCCATCTGGCAGGAGGAGTCTGAAGCCGGCCTGACCGAACCCGCCTCGCTGCACCCGGTGATCGACCCCAACCGCTGCATGGGATGCGGCAGCTGCGTGACTGCCTGCCCGGAACAAGCCAACCACCCGGTGCTTGGACTGATCGAGGGCAAGGCACAGCTAATCGCACCGACCAACTGCATCGGCCATGGCGCCTGCAAAACCGCCTGCCCATTCGACGCCATCACCCTGGTATTTGGCACAGAACGGCGTGGAGTCGACATCCCCGTGTTGCAGTCTAATTTCGAGACCAAGCATGCCGAACATCTTTATTGCCGGAGAGTTGGGACGCATGGGACTGATCAAAAATGCGGTCGAACAGGGGGTCAAGGCTCTCGAGGCGCTGCATGCATCTCTCGACCGCAAGCGTACTCACGCCGTTGACGTCGTCATCATCGGTGCCGGCCCGGCCGGTTTCGCCGCCACCCTGCGCGCCGCCGAGTTGAACCTCAACTATGTCACGCTGGAACAGGAGTCTCTGGGCGGCACAGTCTACCAGTTTCCCCGCGGCAAGCTGGTGATGACTGCCCCTGTCGATCTCCCCACCGTTGGCAAGGTCCACTTCACAGAGACCACCAAGGAGGAGCTGCTCGAATTCTGGCAACAGGTGGAGCGGGAGTCTGAGGTTTCAATACGCTACCAGGAGCGGGTCGAGGCCATCGAACCTGATGGTGAAGGCGGATACAAGGTCACCACTAACAAAGGGAGCTACCAGACCCAGTCGGTGTTACTCGCCATCGGGCGTCGCGGTACGCCCCGCAAACTCGGCGTACCGGGTGAGGAGTTGAGCAAGATCGTTTACCGGCTGATCGACCCTGAACAGTATCGGGGACAACATGTACTGGTGGTTGGCGGCGGCGACAGCGCTTTGGAAGCGGCCACCTCTATTGCCGAACAACCTGGCACCCAGGTGACCCTCTCCTACCGTAGCGGCGCCTTCAGCCGGGCCAAAAAGCGCAACCGACAACGCCTGGAAGCAGCCGAGCAGAGCGGCAGTATCAACGTGCTGCTCAGCTCGAATGTAACGGCAATAACCGAAAAGCAGGTAACCCTCCAGCAGGACGACAAGCAGATCGAGATCGCTAACGATGCGACCATCATCTGCGCCGGCGGCATTCTTCCCACCGGTTTTCTCAAACAGATCGGCATTACCGTGGAGACCAAACATGGCACCGCCTGACCCTATAGCAA
>AASF01001152.1 GCA_000168735.1 Candidatus Endoriftia persephone str. Hot96_1+Hot96_2
TCAGCCCCGCCTTCGATGATCTCCCACTTGGAGGAGTCGATCATCACCGGCACCTTGGAAATGTCGGGTTCGCCGGCACAGAGATTAAGAAAGCGCTGCATGGCGGCGACGCCGTCGAGCATCGCCTCGTCCATGTTGACGTCGACCACCTGGGCGCCGTTCTCTACCTGGGCGCGGCAGACGTCGAGGGCCTCTTCGTACTCCTCGTTGAGGATCAGCCGCTTGAACTTGGCAGAGCCGGTGACGTTGGCCCGTTCGCCGACGTTGACGAAGAGTGAGTCGGGGCCGATGTTGAGGGGTTCCAGGCCGGAGAGACGGCACTCGGGGCGGATCTCCGGCAATTTGCGGGGCGCCTGGTCTGCCACCGCCTCGGCGATCGCCTTGATGTGTGCCGGCGTGGTGCCACAGCAGCCACCGATGATGTTGAGAAAGCCCGCCTCGGCCCACTCGGCGATCTGCTGGCCCATCGCCTCGGGACCCAGATCGTACTCGCCGAACTCGTTGGGCAGGCCAGCATTGGGGTGGACGTTGACGTAGCACTCGGCGACCCGTGATATCTCCTCCACGTACTGGCGCATCAGCTCCGGGCCGAGGGCGCAGTTGAGACCGATGGAGATCGGGCGGGCGTGGCGCAGGCTGTTGTAGAAGGCCTCGGTGGTTTGGCCAGAGAGGGTACGGCCGGAGGCGTCGGTGATGGTGCCGGAGACCATGATCGGCAGCCGCAGCTGGTCCTGATCGAATACCTGCTCGCAGGCGGCAACTGCTGCTTTCGCGTTGAGGGTGTCGAAGATGGTCTCGATCAGCAGGATGTCGACACCGCCCTCGATCAGGCCGCGGGTCGCCTCGGCGTAAGCCTCTACCAGCTCGTCGAAGCTGATGTTGCGCGCGCCGGGGTCGTTGACGTCGGGAGAGATGGAGGCGGTGCGATTGGTGGGGCCGAGTACACCGGCGACGTAACGTGGCTTCTCCGGTGTGGCATATTTGTCAGCCGCCTCGCGGCAGAGGCGCGCACCGGCGACGTTCATCTCGTAGGCTAGCTCCTGCATGTCGTAGTCGGCCATCGAGATGCGGTTGGCGCCGAAGGTGTTGTTCTCGAGGATGTCGGCCCCGGCCTCCATGTACTCCTCGTGGATGTTGCGGATCCGCTCCGGCTGAGACAGTACCAGCAGGTCGTTGTTGCCCTTCAGATCGCTCGGCCAGTCGGTGAAACGTTCACCTCGATAATCTTCTTCCGTGAGCTTGTGGCGTTGGATCATGGTGCCCATGGCACCGTCCAGAATGAGAATCCGTTCACATAGTATCGATTCAAGTTCCGGGGTAATATTGTCCATAATTGGGCCAGCCATAATGATTCACGTCGCTAAGCGTAGTCTAAAAGGTTGGGGATTATAGATCCCTGGAATGATATAGGCGACAGCAGCACCCCTTACCTTAGATGCTGTTCGCGGAATTTGGTGGTGGTGCCGCGGTGTCTTTCACCCTGGAAACCAACCTGATGGATTGGGAGTGAGTATCTTGGCTAGACAAGCCCTTCTGATAGATGATTCCAAATCGGCCCGAATCGTATTGAGCCGCTTATTGAAAAAGAGTGGCTTCGAAAATGTCACCATGGCCGAGTCTGGTGAGCAGGCACTTGGAACAGTTGGAGACGATCACGCCCCGATGCCAATTTTCGTTGACTACTTCATGGATGGTATGGATGGCCTGGAGACCATCGCTGCGATCAAGAAGATCCCGCGTCTGACCAATATCCCGGTGGTGATGTGCACTGGCAACGAGGGCAAACGCTATGCCGAGGCGGCGGAGTCCCATGGTGCGGTCGGCA
>AASF01001151.1 GCA_000168735.1 Candidatus Endoriftia persephone str. Hot96_1+Hot96_2
CCTGATCAGCAGCACCGCCATACCGAGCAGGCCGGCCAGCACCAGCACCCCACGCTGGGCGATTTCGGTGATCGCCTGTAGTCGCCTGACCCACTGCATATCGAGCTGAACGATGTCGGCCTCAGGCAGCTTTTTCAACTCCTGCAGCAGCCGCTGGGCGCGCTCTGCGGTGGCTTGGTCGATGTTTTGGTTGGATGATCAGCAACGCAGGCAGAGGGTTGCCGCCAAGCGTGTCGAGTGCCTCGTCGAAGCCGCCTCAGGCGGCGAAACTCCCGCCAGTGCTTGGGCCTTGGAAACAAAGCGGATCTCGGCGATCCGCGAGTGGCGTGCCAGCCGCTGCTGCAGCGTGCGCGCCTGTTGGTCGCTGATCTCCTGCTTGAGGAACAGGGAGATGCTGGCGCCGCTCTCCCAGTTGCCGCTGAGCGCCTCCAGGTTGTTCAGCAGCACATGCAGGCCGATCGGCAACGCCAGTGCGATGCCGATTACCGCCGAGGTCATCAGGGCGGCGAGAGGGGCGTGCAGCAAGCGTCCGAGCGAGCTGATCGCCACCTGCAGATGGCGCAGCAGCCAAGTGTCTAGGCGCAGGCGGCTGCGACGCTTGAACTGCAGATTGCGGGGGCGGGCCATCAGTACAGCTCCCGGCGGTTGTCGCGGGTCAGATGGCCGTTGCTGAGGGTCAGGATACGGCGCCCCATGCGCGCGATCAGGTCGAGATCATGGGTTGCGATCATCAGCGTGACGCCGACCTGGTTGAACTGGGTGAACAGATCCATGATCTCCCGTGAGAGCTCCGGATCGAGGTTGCCGGTGGGCCTCGTCGGCCAGCAGCAGCGGCGGTTTGCTGACCACCGCGCGGGCGATGCCGACCCGCTGTTGCTCGCCGCCGGAGAGGGTGACCGGGGCCGCTCGCTCCTTGCGCAGCAGCCCGACCTTGTCCAGCGCGGCGCGCACCCGGCGGCCGATCTCCTTGTGGCCGAGACCGGTGACGATTAGCGGCAGCGCCACATTGTCGAATACGGTACGGTCGGGCAGCAGGCGATGATGCCTGGAAGATCATGCCGACCTCGCGCCGGTGGTAGGGGATGTGGCGTGAGCGCAGCCGGTTCAGGTTGCGTCCGTTGACGTGCACCTGGCCGCGGCTAGAGCGCTCCAGCAGGCCGATCAGTTTTAGCAGGGTGCTCTTGCCGGCGCCGGAGTGGCCGGTGAGGAAGACCATCTCGCCATCCTCGACCCGCAGGGTGACGTTGCTCGAGGCCATCGTGACAACCAGGGTAGCGTTTAGTGACGTTGTCGAAGTGGATCATCGCCATGCGAAGAGGCTCCTCATCCGCCTACCGCTCTGAATGAGGCGCGTTCGGGACAAACTCTTGCGGGTTGAACTCGCGCAGATCCTCCACCGACTCGCCGACGCCGATGAAGCGGATCGGCAGCTTGAGTTTGTCGCCGATGGCGAAGATCACGCCGCCCTTGGCGGTGCCGTCGAGCTTGGTGA
>AASF01001150.1 GCA_000168735.1 Candidatus Endoriftia persephone str. Hot96_1+Hot96_2
CCCTGATCAGGACGAGCAGCAACACAGCCAGCGTTTTGAGCTGGAGGATCTGCAGCTCGACGCCAGCGGCCAAGCCCCGGCTGCAGATTCCCTCGCGCTGGGCAGATAGCCGCTCACCGCTGCGCCTGTCACTCACCGCCAGCCTGTTCGAGTCAGGAGGCCGACCAGTGAGCCGCCGCCACGACCAGCTGATCTGGCCCACGGGTGGAGTGATCGGCATTCGCCCGCCCTTCGACAAAGAACAGAATCCTCCGGCCGACAGCCGCCTCACATTCGAGATCGTGATGGCCGACGCCGACGGCCGGCTGCTCGCCGCCCAAGGCCTGGAGGCGACCCTGATCCGCGAGGAGCGCCAATACTTCTGGGAGTACTCCAGCGACCGCGGCTGGTATTCGGAGTTCACCGGAGCAGGCCTATCCGGTCCTCAATACCACGCTGCGATCTGGCGGAAGGCGAGCATGGCAAGCTGGAACTGCCGGTGGCAGTGGGGCCCGCTACCGCGCTGGAGATCAGCGACCCAACCAGCGGCCGCCGATCGAGCCTGCGGCTTCACTGCTGGAGAGACCTGGTACCACGACTGGCAACAGAGCCAACAGAGCGGCCAGGCAACACGCCCCGACAAGGTCAGCCTGGCGCTGGACCAGGCCGCCTACCGCCCCGGCGACACGGCCCCAGCTGCGCATCGTGCCACCCCACGACGGCCAGGGCCTGGTGCTGGTGGAGAGCAGTGAGCAGCACACACTCTGGTCAGCCAGCCTGCCGTTACGCAAGGCCGGCAGCCAGATCGAGATCCCCATCGACCCGACCTGGCAGCGCCACAGACCTCTACATCTCGGTGCTGGCACTGCGCCCGGCGGCAACCGACCAGCAGCTGATC
>AASF01001149.1 GCA_000168735.1 Candidatus Endoriftia persephone str. Hot96_1+Hot96_2
CTGAAGGTAATTGCAGAGGGGGTGGAGACAGAGCAGACCCTTGAGGTTCTCAAGGCGTATGGCTGTGACAACTATCAGGGTTATTTGTTTGGACGTCCCATGCCATTCGAAGCATTCAAGCAGCGGCTGACGGAGGAGTCGAAATACCTCTGTTGATAGAGGGGGCGGCTAGCGTCCTGTGTGGTGTGTTTCCAGTTAGCTCCGGATGAGCCTGGGTGATTCCAAGTTACAGAAGACCTTTGTTGCGCAGAATGGCATCCAGTTCGCCCTCCACCGGCTCCACTCTGGTGCGCCTTTTTCTTGGTTCCGCGATGATTGCCTGTTTCTGCTCGTTGGTTGGCAGTGGTCCATAGATCATCGGGTCCAGGGTTGAATCTTCGATGAATTCCTGTGAATGCTCTTCCATTGGATACCCCTCGTAAACTTGGAATGTATCTAGATTCTGCTTCCTTGTTCGCTTTGCAACTGCGACGCAGTTCTCCTTCTCTGCCTCTTTACTGAGTCGATTCCATGCACCTGGCTCTAATTCAAGCACCTCTCATATGCCGGATTCCGCACTATTTCAGATCGAAAGCAGTTTGGATTTTTTTCCGGTTTTACTCCTGTGTCGCCAGCTGATGCCGAGAATGGTCAGCAGGACTGCAAAAAAGGCGACCGGCGCAGGTTCGGGAGGACGCGGAGCATAGACGAAGAGGGCTGAATGGGGACGTTGCCCCCTCCTGAGTGATGATCACCATCTCTCGCCCCTCTCCAACTATTGCAATCTGTGGCCTAGTGTCGGGATCGTCAGGCATGCGATTATCCGACTGCTGCTGCGAGCTATGTTGCTGTTGCCGCCGCTGGGTCGCTCTTCTCCCTGTGCAACGACGACAGACTCGGCTGGCTGTGGCTCGTGCGATGCCTTGCGGTGTGTTGTTGTCGGCGATCACCTGCCAGGAACTACTCAGTAGCACCAAGATCAGGCCCGTTTTGATTATCTGTTTCATGATTGTCAGAGTTTTTGTTGTATCGATCAGGATGCAGATTTCTAATTCTTTCCAGCTCTGCCCTCTACTCAAATCATTGAGCAAGAAGCGTGCACAAAATCGGAAACCGGTAGAGCACAGGTGATGCGGTGAGGTTAGAGATTTAGTTGAGGGATGGGTTGTAAATTTGATCGACACAAAAACCGAATCGGCTTCGTCTGGCGCAGTCAGTTTGGGGTGGGCTCTATATCTTTATTCCCGTCCTGTCTCCTGGAATTACGGGCTTACTGAAATAATAGGAATTATTATTTTGATTGATGGGGTGCTCTCATGCTGTAAAGCTAGCCGACAGCATTTATTTCTGGCGGTCAGGCGTGTTGCGGGTCGCCTTGGGGATAAGCGCCCCATCGTTTTCTGCCCGATTGGCGAAGTGGTCAGATAGAGGATCTAGGGCTGGTGCCATGAGTCACACCAATCAGA
>AASF01001148.1 GCA_000168735.1 Candidatus Endoriftia persephone str. Hot96_1+Hot96_2
GTAGACGCAGAGGTCACTGATCAGGAAGCGGGGAACCTCCTGATCGGATGGGGTCAGTGGTTTGGTGGGTCCAAGGTGGTGTTGCTCATGCAGCACTCCGTCACAGTGATGTGACGATTCTGTGCTGACAGGGGCCGTTCAAGGCAAGACCCATCTCCGCCCAATCAGGGCGAAATCACCATGAACTCGCTTGAGCAGAGGATTACTGCCCCAGCAAGGAGGCGTCTAGTGCGGAGATGGTCGCGTCCACCACCATCGCTTCATCCTCTGGCTGCTCCAAATCCTGGCCGGCGATCAGACCGTCGGCGATCTCGCGCAGCGCCATCACGGTCGGTTTGTCGTTCTCCCAGGGCAACAACGGTTCCACCCCATGCTCCAGCTGGCGAGCCCGCTTGGTCGCCACCAGCACCAAATCGAAACGGTTATCCACGTAATCCAGACAATCTTCTACTGTGACGCGAGCCATTTAATCACTCCGGGAATCATTCATTACGACCAGCTGGGCCGAGGGAACGGGAAATGATATACGATCCGCCCCCATGACTCCACACCTACCCGGCCTGTTTGTCGCAAGGGCGTGGGCCCCTGCTTGGCGGTCTCATACTCCTGCAGCAGAGCTGCCCATGCCTCTGCAGGCAGAGGCGGCTCGCCTTGGAAGGAGAAGTCGAGCCAGTGTCGGCTCTTCTCACGGAAACGCGGCCGAACCTCAGCTGCAAAGCCTTTTGCCACCACTGCCTTGCGTCTGATTACCGCACGATCCATGGAGCGGAAGAGCCCCAGTGAGATGGCATGGGCCAGTTCTCCGCTAGTGAAGCGCCACAGGTCCGTAATGCCCGCCAGCTTGAGGCGTTCGACCAGCTCGGCCGCCTTTTCACGACTTTTCTGCGGCGGGATCAGCACCCAGAAGCCCGCCTGTTCCTGCACGGATTCTGACCTATGCGTGGCCTTCACGCCCTTCGCCAGTAGCTGCAGACGCAGCTTTTCCGCCTCTGATTGCAGATCCAGTGGACCGACGCTCATGCAGACACGGGCGGGCGGCGGTGGAGCCGGTGGGGTCTTTGGCGTTTTCTGCTCAGGCGCGGGCGCCGCCAGTGTAGGCGTCTCTGGGGGCACAGGGACCTGCTGCTCAGCGACAGGCGAAGGCGCAGCCTCCTCAGCCAGCGGTTCCGACTCTACCGTCACAACTGGTGGCTGCGCCTCCTCCACCTCTTCATCTTGGTCTACCGCTGCCAGTTCAGAAGGCTCACTCTCCGGCAGCAGTTCTGCCGGCGGGTCAAGGGACTCGGCGGGCCGACCTGTTTCCGGCTCAGTAACCTCCTGTAGCTCACTGAGCAGCTTTAGATTACCCAGCGCGGCTGCCCCGCGCTCGGGGGCCGGGTCGCTGACCATGCGTGGATAGCCCCAGATCAGCGCACCAATATTGGCCAGAAGCAGTATAAAAAACAGCCACCTTGTCATCGGCTGCTCCGATCTGTTGCGATTACTATTCCCATCAACACAAGATGCGGTTCATACCGCGTTGCTATCCTAATCCACTCTCTTACTCGTAGCGCGCCCCCGCCGGTCAGTAGGCAGCGCGGCGTCTCACCGCTGCGGGCCTCCAGTTCAGCGTATGCCCGCTCTATCAGGGCAACTGTCGAAAACAGCGCACCAGCAGCAATTCCGGAACCGCTATCAGCCCCGAACAAGCCATCGACCTCGAGTGAAGACGGCGGCGGAATGTCGGTGCCTCGGATCAGGGCCTGGACTGCCATCTCCAGCCCCGGCAGGATCAACCCGCCATGATGTGTACCATCCCGACCCAGAGCATCGATCGTGGTTGCCGTGCCACAGTCTACGACAATGACGGGGGTCACAGAAAGCGACTTTGCAGCTTGCAATGCAAGAAAACGGTCGACCCCCAGGGTTTCCGGCTGTCGATAGCCACTCTTCACCCCGCCCTGGGCTGCCTGGGCGCGCAGGAAATCGGGCTTCAGTCCCCAGTGCTTTGTGCACCAGTCACGCAGCTCACACCGCACTGCCTCACCTGCGACACAGCTTACCCAAACTGCTGCAGGCGCTGCCAGCTGCCGCCATTGGGCATCGAGCAGTGGTGTGAGCTCACCCAGGTGCTGTTGACTGCTGACCGAGCCATCCGCCAGGCCCGCCACTGTACTCCAGCCCAACCGAGGTGTTTCCAATATCGACGAGCAACTCCACGCTTCAGGATCA
>AASF01001147.1 GCA_000168735.1 Candidatus Endoriftia persephone str. Hot96_1+Hot96_2
GCCCTTGATCAACCAGTTTGAACTGAGTTCGCCAAACGGCACCCCTATGGAGGAGGATGAGTTGCGGGAGGGCAGCGGGGCTTGAAGTAATCAGCCCAGGCGCCTCACTCCTCATGGCCAAGGCGCTGACTCAGCTCGTCGCTCTCTTTCTGCTCACTACGCGCCTCGTTCTTGCTCTCAGCAATCTGATAGCGGTCGATCGCCTTATTCAACGCCTGGGTGCGGCTGTGTTTCTCTCTCCAGTGGCTCTTTTTCGCTGTGTGCTCAGACTGACTAGCGGCAACCACCGACTCCTGCCGGCGGATCGCCTCATCCAGCTTGGCGAAATAAACGCGCGATACTCCTGCATCTGCGCAGCCGCAATACCCGTTGCGCGCGGCCTGGCTCAAAGCGCTGCAGGTAGTCCTGGTGGTAGTGGCGTAAGCTGCTCCAGCTTGTTCTGCTGCTCCTGCAAGAAAACCTTACGTGAGATACCAAGATTACGGGCCGCCACCTGCTCACGGGAGTGGGCCACTCCGCTGTACCGGTTTGAGTCGCTTTGATGGAGACATGACATCCTAACTCACTACTTAAGGGGTCTCTGACCCTGGTTGCTGCTGCTCCAGCCCCGCGATCAGATCATTTGTTCCCAATCCTGCTCTGGAGGGAACAGCGCCGACAAACCCTCCAGGCTCTCTTCCAGATTGACTGGGGTGTACATATCCTGACGCAGGAAATCGTTGAGTGCGGGCATCGCCGCAATTGCCATGTCGATCTGCTCATTGCTACCCGNCTCATAGGCACCGACACTGACCAGATCACGATTCTGCTGATAGAGGGAGTAGAGAT
>AASF01001146.1 GCA_000168735.1 Candidatus Endoriftia persephone str. Hot96_1+Hot96_2
ACGAATTCGCCCTTGATCAAAAAACGCCTGCAGATCCGGATCGGCCTTTTTGAATTCGGCGATCGCCTCATTCGCTTTTTTGACATCATTCGCATCCCAGGCCTGCAGCAGCTGTGAAAAGATCACCAAAAATAGCGTCAAAACCAGGCTGAATGGCTGCTTGAGTTTCATAGAAAGACCTCCGCATCATTGATTATTGCTATCAGTAGACAGCATAGGTGAGATAACGCTTAAAGATGGACCCCGGTAGTCGGGCAGAGATGAGGAAAGTTTAAGGGGCCTCTGATTGCAGCAGCCAATACCCCGTTCCTCCGCGACACTGGCGACCGTCTCTCTGAAATAGCTGGCACGGGAGTCATAATAACTTGCCAGGGCCTCTCTCTTCCCTAAAATGAGCGGGGACTCTGGCGCTTGCCCCCTTCAGGATAGAGCCCTTTACGGAGGCGGCAGGCGATTAAATCAGTGTTTTCTGGGCAAGGTAATGCTTGGGCCTTGTCAGAGCGTCAGGCACTCCGAAACTGCGGCTGTATCTGGTTGTGCCAGAAACGGCACCTCACCGACACAAGGGGCAGGCATCAGCGCCTTGAGACTCTGCAGATTTTCTTGCTGGATGAGCATGTCCGGGTCTACATGGTTGGCCACCCAGCCCACCAACTCCACCCCGGTGGCGAGAATCGCCTCGGCACTCACCAACGCATGGTTGATGCAGCCCAGGCGCAGCCCGACCACCAGGATCACCGGCAGCTGCAGCGCTTGGGGCAAATCAGAAACCGACAGACCAGCCGCCAGTGGCACACGCCAGCCCCCCAACCCCTCGAACACCGTGCAATCACCCTGCGCTGCCAGCCATTGATAGGCCTGGAGGATCGTCTCGAGCCTGATCGACACGCCCGCCTGGCACGCCGCCAGATGGGGCGCGATCGGCGGC
>AASF01001145.1 GCA_000168735.1 Candidatus Endoriftia persephone str. Hot96_1+Hot96_2
ATCATATTTTACCTCAAGGTGAAATGGTTCTTGATCTTATGGCGTGGAAAGAGATAGCACTTCCAATGAATATGAAGGTAAAGACACATACAATAGCAACAGGATATTTGGAGGGTAATTCATTTCACGGGAAATTTACCGCAACACTTTTATACCATGAAATATGCTCTCCAAGTAGGTATGAATGGTATATTTAACATACGGTTAGCATAAGGCATAACAAGGTAAATCAACCTGACATTTTGTTCGCTAGCGCTCTCAAAATGACAGGTTATTTACAACGTTATGTTTTTTGCACATGCTCCCCGTCATCCGCCGCAGCAAAATGTTTGCTTGGGTGATCGCAATGAACGAACTCCATCAAGCATAGATTTGCTGCATCGACGAGGAACTCCATATTCCCAGTGTCCTGGTAATGCTGTATCCGACGTATGATGCTACCGGTCCTGTCGTAGTTACGATCAGTCTTGCGATCCATGCGCCCATACCGATATCTACCCATTAATAGCCTGTTACGCATTAAACGCTCGAAATCTGTGCTCCATTCGGATTTGAGTAGGCTGTCACGGCTCTCTGTTTTGTCTCCGACAGGTGCATCTTGACACTCCCGCCAATAATCTGTCTCTGATGTGGTCGTTAATGCGTTTCATCTTTGCTCCAATTACACACATAACAATGCAAATCCACCGGACCTCCGCTTCGCTACGGCCCGTGATTTGCGGCGTTGGGCAACCAAGGCATCGCCATAGAATAAGCCGTGCACGGCAACAGAGAATTAAGTTTAAATCGGGTAGAGTCGGAGAGGCTTGTAGCCCAAACTATTCGGCATCATGGCAGAGAGTTGGGCAATTTGGTTGGTGCCTTAACGAAAGATCATCTCGCCCTGCAAGGCTCAGGCCGGATGCGGCTTCGTCGCCATTGCAGAAGTTGGCTGCGCGTGCCTACTGGGAAATGATAGGCTTTTGGGTGTGAATAAGGATGCAGGCTGCAAGAAAGTCGAATTAAACCTTTCGCCTCAGAAAAGTCGAATCCTCAGGGAAGTGGAGTATTTTGAGTTATGGCACACAGGCTAGCACAGAAATATGCCCAACAATGGGGCTCCAGTGGACGTCAAAAAGCTCCGCTCGTTCCTCGCTCCACTTTTTGCCTGCCACTAAGCCCAAACGTTAGAGGTATGAAGCTATGGAAGAAATTGAGATGGAAGCAAAAAAGGAGTTTGATATTTCTTCTTCTGAGCTTTCAAAATGTTCACCTATGAAGTCCTTAGATAATTTTTATCAAAGACTTGATGAAATTCTTGCCAAGACACTGAATGAATCCCAAAATGGGATAGCTTGTGGAAAAGGATGTACATACTGTTGTTACTATAAAGTAGAGGCCAAACCTGTTGAAATATTTAAAATAGTTCAGTTCGTAAAAACGGTCAAGCTGAACAGATCAGGCAGGCTGAACAAGCATAAAATGTATAGAGCTAGCA
>AASF01001144.1 GCA_000168735.1 Candidatus Endoriftia persephone str. Hot96_1+Hot96_2
CCTTGATCAATGAGCGGTTCGGGAGAGAGTGAGTGACCTTCTCCAGTCACGGCATCGGCATCAGCACCAGCCCGCCAGGTGGCCATAGGCGCCGCCTTCCTGCTGCAGCGCGGGCCACTCGATATCGCACCGCGACTGATCCCCGAGGAGATGGTCGAAGCCGAGGTAGAACGCTTCCGCAAGGGCGCTCAATACCGCCCGTGACCGACTGCGCGCCGGGCGCCAGCACCTCCCCACCGGCACCGCGGAGGACATCTCCTCATTTATCGACACCCATCTGCTGATGCTCGACGACAGCGCCATCAGCCAGGCCCCGATCGAGCTGATCCGCACTCACCAGTACGCCGCCGAGTGGGCGCTGCAGCGCCGCCGCAACGAGCTGGTGCGGGTCTTCGACGAGATGGACGACCCCTACCTGCGCACCCGCAGGGACGATGTCGAGCATGTGGTGGGACAGATCCAGATCGCCTTGCAAGCAGGGTACCGGACGGGATGAGGCGCCGAGCGACCTGACCAACCACATCGTGGTGGCGCGGGATCTGACCCCAGCCGACATCATCATGCTGAAAAACCGCGGCGTGATCGCCTTTGTCACCGAGTATGGCGGACCACTGTCACACACTGCGATCCTCGCCCGCAGCCTCGGGCATCGCCGCAGTGCTCGGCGTGCACCACGCCAGTCAACTGCTGCGCGCCGGCGAAACCCTGATCGTCGACGGCGAGGCCGGCGTGGTACTTGCTGACCCCACCCGGGAGATCCTGCAGCACTACCAGCAGCGCATCATCGCCCAGGCGGCCCGCGAGGCTGAGCTGCGGCGCAACCTCGATCTGCCCGCGATCACCCGCGACGGCCAGCGCATCCTGCTGCTGGCCAATATCGAGCTGCCGGAAGATATCACCGCCACCCTCGCCAACCGCGCTGATGGCGTCGGCCTGTTCCGCACT
>AASF01001143.1 GCA_000168735.1 Candidatus Endoriftia persephone str. Hot96_1+Hot96_2
CCCTTGATCAGGAGAGTCACAATCAGATGGCCCACCTGACGGTGGAGGTCTCAGACCTGCTGAAGAAGCCGCCAGTGACCATCGACGTCAACGCCAGCATCCAACAGGCTGCCCAGCTAATGAGCGAGCAGAACGTCTCCTCGGTAATGCTGATGGAGGGGGAAAGACTGGCCGGTCTGATTACCGACCGGGGATCTGCGCAAACGCTGGCGTGGCAACCGGGCTGCTCGGCGGATCGACCCGGCCCGGGGAGATCATGTCGAGCCAGTCTGCAGACGGTGCAGCACAATAGCCTGGTGATGCATGCACTGATGACCATGGACCCGGCTAAATCTGCATCATCTGCCGGTGATGATCGGCGAAGTGGTGATCGGCATGCTCACCGGCACCGATCTGGGCCCAGGAGCAGAACTCCAGCTCCGGCTTCATCGCCAACGATGTGCGCAAGGCACAGAACCTGGAGTACCTGATCCAAGCCAGCCAACGCTTGCCCGAGCTGCAGCTGCAGCTGGCCAACTCCAGCGCCACCGCACAGCACATCGGCGAGGCAATCTCCTGCATCACCGACGGCATCACCATCCGCCTGATCGAGATGGCGCAACAGGAGCTGGGGCCAGCACCCATCCCCTTCGTCTGGCTCTGCGGCGGCTCCCAGGCGCGAGGTGAACAGAGCTCTCACTCGGACCAGGACAATGCGCTGCTGCTCGATGACAGCTTCCAGCCCGCACAGCATGCCGACTACTTTGCGGCACTGGCACAGCGGGTTACAGACGGCCTAGACGCACTGCGGCTTTGTCTACTGCCCGGGGGATGCCATGGCCAGCAATCCGAAGTGGCGTCAGCCAGCTACAAACCTGGCGTGGCTACTTCAAGGAGTGGATCGACGCCCCCGAGCCGATGGCGCTAATGCTCTCCAGCATCTTCTTCGATCTGCGTCCGGTATTCGGTGAGTTCAGCCTGTTTGAACAGCTGCAACAGGAGATCTTGCATTATACCAAGGGAAACAGCCTGTTTACCGCCTACATGGCGGCCAACGCGCTGCAGTTCCGCCCACCGTTGGGCTTCTTCCGCAACTTCAGCCTGATCCACGGCGGTGAGCACGACGACACCTTCGACATCAAACACCGCGGCATCGTGCCGATTACCGACATCGCCCGGGTCTTCGCCCTTGATCAAGGCA
>AASF01001142.1 GCA_000168735.1 Candidatus Endoriftia persephone str. Hot96_1+Hot96_2
GCCTTGATCAGCTATGGCGGCACTTCACTGGTGACCATCCTGAGCCGGCTTCGGTATGCTCATGTCGGATACACACGCATCGGAAGCTACTACCTACCTAACCTATGAAGTACACAATCAGACAGCTCGCAGCTTCACTGCTGCTTAGCCTCGCCGCCAGCAGCAGCCAGGCCCTGGACATCCTCCCCCGGAGATCAACGCCTTTGCCGAGGAGATGGCAAAAAAACAGCGGTTTTGAGAGCAGCCAGATCACCCGCCTGCTAAGCCAGGCCAAGTTCCGGGATGACATCATCCGCGCCATCAGCCGCCCGGCAGAGTCGAAGGCGCGGCACGAATATCGCCCCATATTTCTTACCGAAGACCGCAATCCGCGGCCGGCTCAGCTTCTGGCGACAAAACCAGGCGCTGCTGGAGCAGGTCAGCCGAGAGTACGGTGTGCCGGCGGAGATCATTGTCGCCATTATCGGCGTGGAGACCCGCTATGGTCGCCACACCGGCCGCTATCGGGTGCTCGACGTCCCTCACCACTCTCGCCTTCGGCTACCCCAAGCGGAGCAAATTTTTTCGCAGTGAACTGGAGCAGTTTCTGCTGCTGAGCCGTGAGGAACAGATCTCTCCGGACGCATCCAAAGGCTCCTATGCCGGCGCCATGGGCATGCCGCAGTTCATCTCCAGCAGCTATCGCACCTACGCAGTCGACCATGACAAGGATGGCCACCGTGAACTGTGGAACAACAAAGGGCGACGTCATTGCCAGTGTCGCCAACTATTTCAAGCGCCAT
>AASF01001141.1 GCA_000168735.1 Candidatus Endoriftia persephone str. Hot96_1+Hot96_2
CGCGCATTAATAATTACCAACCAGGTCACAGGCAATTAAAGAACGCCTCATCACCCGAGCACAACGCAATTAACAATACACCTGCATTCTGCTACTGACTACCCAATTAACAGATAGCTTCATCACACTCTGAAACCAGCAATAATATTCACTTAAGATATTGTCCATGCTGACATTATTTAATCTTTTATTTAGTCAGCATAGCCGCCATTTATAACGCTGACGTTTTACTCAAGTCAGACCTCAATACGGCTTGATATAAATCATGCGTGCAAGCAGAAGATGCTTCTGTGACGAGCATTTAACTTCCACCCTGGCCGCTGTGATTATGTTTGCAGTTTTTTCCACGGCCCCCCATTCATAAGTAGCTCAGCTTTTTACAGATCAATTAATCTGCGTTTCCGGCCATTAAATTGAGAAATAAACACCAAGCAATTCAGCTCCAACCCTGAACACCATTAGGAATTAGCCGGCCTGCAGGCAAGCAGTTTAATTTTCAACCTATTCATTACATAAAGACGGGGACCAACAGCGGATGTACTACTTCGCCTGCCTGAATCGCAGCCTTGCCGGCCTGCTGGCACTGATGCTGCTCGCCGGCTGTGGCGGGGCAGGGCCAGGCCCCCGATCCGGTGGTGGTCGACTACCCGCTCGCCTACATCAAACGGCCTGCCGAGGCTATCGAGCAGGAGGATGTGCGCCGACTCATCACCTTCAGCGCTGGCGCCGATCTCTATCTGCGCGAGCGCGCCTCACCCAGCGCAGCGGAGATCAGCCTCACCCACAACATCACTGGCGGGCTGGGCGACGTGCGCGATCTGCAGCCCTCCTACGATGGCGAACGGCTGCTATTCTCTTTGCGCCTGCCACAGATCGAAGGTGCGGAGGTGGCCGACCAGCCAAGCTGGAACATCTGGGAGTACAGTCGCGCCGACCACAGCCTGCGGCGCATCATCCCCTCCGACACCCTGGCCGAAGCGGGCCACGACATCGCCCCCCACTACCTGCCGGACGGGCGGATCCTGTTCAGCTCCAGCCGCCAGAAGAGCGCCAAGGCGCTGCTACTTGACGAGGGCAAGCCGCAATACCCGGCACTCAACGAGGCACGCCAGGAGCCAATCTTCGTGCTGCATCTGATGAACGCCGACGGCAGCAACATCCAGCAGATCTCCTTCAACCAGAGTCACGATCTCGACCCCACGGTACTGAGCGACGGCCGAGTCGTGTTCAGCCGCTGGCAGCGTAGCAGCGGCGATGCGATCAATCTCTATCAGATGAACCCGGACGGCACTGAGCTGCAGCTGCTCTACGGCGCCAACAGCCACGCCACCGGCACAAACGGCGCAGCGGTGCAGTTCCTGCGCCCCCGCGAGCTGCCTGACGGTGGTCTGCTGACACTGCTGAAGCCGTTCAATGGACTGAATGGCGGCGGCGACCTGGTGCGCATCGACATCTGACAACTTCATCGAGCACGACCGCCCCCTTATAGGCGGCGAGGCCGCGCCGGGCACTGCCCAGCCGCCTGCTACCGTCAACCTGGTACGCACCGACAACGCCCCCTCACCGGGCGGACGCTACCGCGACGCCTTCCCGCTCTGGGACGGCACCGACCGGCTGTTGTTGAGCTGGAACCAGTGCCGACTACGCATCGGCGAGCACACCTGCCCTGCACAGAG
>AASF01001140.1 GCA_000168735.1 Candidatus Endoriftia persephone str. Hot96_1+Hot96_2
TCCTTGATCCAGCCCGGGGCAGGGCTCCTACTCTATCAACCCGGCTTCACGATAGTAGCGCAGCGCCCCGGGATGGTAGGGGGCGGAGTTGCCCTGCAGCATCGACTGCGGGGTGAGATGGGCAAAGGCGGGATGCAATCCGCGCATCGCCTCGAGATTTTCGAACACCGCTTTTACCAGCTGGTAGACCACTTCGTCATCCACATCGGCGCGGCTCACCAAAGTCGCCTTGGAACCAAAGGTATGGGCGTCGAAGTCGTTACCGCGGTACATCCCAGCCGGGATGGTGGCCGGCGCGTAGTAAGAGAGCGAGTCGATCAGCCGCTGCACCGCAGCGCCCCTCCACCTGCACCAGTCGTGCGTCACAGGCGGTGGTCGCCTCCTTGATCGCCGCATTGGGGTGACCTGCCATAAAGATCATCACATCGATCTTGTTATCACAGAGCGCGCGGGACTGCTCCGAGGCCTTCAGCTCGGCGGCCAGCTTGAAATCGTCCATGCTCCAGCCGAGCAGCACCATCAGTTCCTCCAGGGTACCGCGCTGACCCGAGCCGGGGTTGCCGACGTTGACCCGTTTACCCTTCAGGTCGGCCAGCGTCTTAACCCCGCTGTCAGTCCTGGCGACCACGGTAAAGGGCTCGCTGTGGATCGCGAAGACTGCGCGCAGATCTTTATTCGGACCCTTGGCCTTGAACTTGGAGCTACCCTGGTAGGGCGTGCAGCTGCCAATCGGACTGGGCGATAGCAAAATCGAGCTCGCGATTCGCCAGGGTGTTGAGATTGAAGATGGAACCGCCGGTAGACTCCACGGCACAGCGAATGCCATGTCTGCGCCGGTTGCGGTGATCA
>AASF01001139.1 GCA_000168735.1 Candidatus Endoriftia persephone str. Hot96_1+Hot96_2
ATCGCCCTTAGCTTCGCTCCTACTACCTCGATCGCGGCTACATCGACTTTAAGATCGACTCGAGCCAGGGTCTCGATCACCCCGGACAAGAGGGACATCTACGTTACCGGTGGTACTCACCGAGGGTGATGTCTTCACGATCAGCGAGATCAAACTGGCGGGTGATCTGGAGCTGTCCACCGAGCACATTCTTCCCGCTGATCCGACTTGAAACGTGGCGAGGTCTTCTCACGCAAGCAGACTACCGCCAGTGCGGAGCTGCATCAGCAGCAAACTCGCAGACGCCGGCTATGCGTTCGCCAACGTCAACAGCATCCCCGACATCGATCGAGAGAAGCGCGAGGTGGCGATCACCTATTTCGTCGATCCCGGCCGCCGGGTCTATTGTGCGTAAACATCAACATCAGCGGCAATACCAATACCCGTGACGAGGTGGTGCGGCGTGAGTTGCGTCAGATGGAATCTGCCTGGTTCTCCGGTGGCAAGATCAAGCTGAGCCGCGAGCGGGTGCAGCGTCTGGGCTATTTCGATGAGGTCACGCTGGAGACGCCGGCGGTACCCGGCCGCAATGACCAGGTGGATATCGAGATCAAGGTGAACGAGAAGCCTTCGGGTAACCTGGCGGCTGGTGTGGGCTACTCGCAGAGACAGGGCATCATCTTTAACGGCAGTATCTCCCAGGATAACTTCCTGGGTACCGGCAAACATGTCAGCGCGGGCTTTGACACCAGTAAG
>AASF01001138.1 GCA_000168735.1 Candidatus Endoriftia persephone str. Hot96_1+Hot96_2
CCCTTGATCCGGCCGCCTGAGCCGCCGCTGATGCCGAAGTTAAATCTTGCGCGTGACACCGCCCCGGCTCTGCTCAAGGCCAGAGCTCGATCTCGCTGCTGTCGACCACAGGAAAGAGGTAGTCGGCCTCACCCACCTTGCTGGGACGCAGTGCCGAGATCCTGCCGCTGAGGGTGACCTGGCGGCCCTTGGCATAGTCCACACTCTCCAGATAACCCGGGCTGACGACGATGAAGCGCCCGTTGGGCGGTTGCTCGAGATCGGGGCGCGCCGCCGAATCTAGCGGGTAGGCGAGTACCTGGCAGTTCGCTGCTCTGATGCAGGTTGCGTGACTCGACGATCACCCCGCCCCATTCGACCTGATGGGAGAGATACTGGCTCCTCCGGTATCGACCACCATTCTGGGGGTGATTTGAGCGGTCGGCAGCTGGTGGGCGGGTGGGGGTCTGGGCGCAGCCGGTGAGGCTAGCGAAAAGGCAGATTATCAGTAGGCTTTTCATGGGTCACCGGATTACCAGTAGTAGGGGTGCCGATACCAGGGCGATCCCCAAGGGTACCAGGGGTCGTAGAAGGGATCGCGGTTTCGCCAGTCGCGCGCCTCGCGCTGATCCGGCCAGAGGTGGTGAATTTCGCTCTCCACCAGCGGGTAGAGGTAGGGGTAGTCACCGATCGTGCGCTGGGTGGTGCCGGCAATTGTGCCGCTGATCGTCAGCAGTCGTTCTTTGGGGTACTCCTCCGGATCGAGAAAGCCCGGAATGCGGGCTAGGAAGCGGCCCTGCGTGCGGCCTGAGCTGTCTGGCTTGCCGTTGCCAGAGAGCGGGCGGGAGAGCAGTTCGATTAGGGTATGCTGCGGTAGATTCTCCACCTGGATGATGCTGCCGCCCCAGCGCACCCGGCTGGCGAGAAAGCGCTCGGGTTGTTGGCGTACCTCCTCGACCCGGATCTCGGTCGGCGGCACCTGGCTGATCGCCTTGGGCAGCGGGCTGGCGCAGACGTTTAGCTGGATCGCCAGGCTCAGCAGGAGCGCGTTTGTGACTTTGTTTATCATCTACCCACCCTCTGACTCTGGCCAAGCTGTAGGGCAGCGGTCTATTCGGTCTGGGGCTGCTCGTCTTCGATGATTCGCTGTTGCTTGGCCTCCTGCTGGAAATAGTAGTCGTATTTGCGGTGCAGGCGGGTGGTGAAGCCCCAGGCCTCTGTTGTAGGAGAGACCGCTGTTTTTCGGGATGATC
>AASF01001137.1 GCA_000168735.1 Candidatus Endoriftia persephone str. Hot96_1+Hot96_2
AGGTGAGATGATCTTTCGTTAAGGCACCAACCAAATTGCCCAACTCTCTGCCATGATCCCGAATAGTCTGGGCTCCAAGCCTCTCCGGCCCTACCCGATTTAAACTTAATTCCCTGTTGCCGTGCGCGGCTTATTCTATGGCGATGCCTTGGTTGCCCAACGTCTTGGCTCAGTGGCGGCAAAAAGTGGAGCGAGGAACGAGCGGAGCTTTTTGGCGTCCACTGCAGCCACTTGTTAGCTGCTTGCTTTGCCATGGTATTGAAATTGTGTGGCCATCCCTCGCCCCTCTCCTGCTGAATTTGGCAACCAGCTATCCCGCTTCAACGCATGATAGACTTTGATCTACCACCTATTTTGGATGGCTACCAACTCTGCCCCGCTTCAGCGGCTGGGCCTTTGGCGCGCCACCTGTTTTGGACGGCTACCAACTCTCCCCGCATCAGCGGCTGATGTGCTTTTGATGTTGCCACCTGTTTTGAATGGCTACCAACTTTCTCCGCTTCAGCGGCTGTTGTGCCTTTTGATGCTCCACCTGTTCAGGATGGCACTTTCTGCCCCGCTTCAGCGCGGCACGAGCTTTGACTCTACACCCGCTTGGGTTTTGCGACTTACTTTATCAACATAATCGCATGAAAAATTCTTGGCTTAAATTGACTACATTTCGGCTGACTAATGCACGTGTTCCTTCACCACTAAAAATTTGTCTTACAGCTAACGTTTGGGCTTAGTGGCAGCAAAAAGTGGAGCGAGGAACGAGCGGAGCTTTTTGACGTCCACTGCAGCCCATTGTTGGGCATAATTCTATGCTGGCCTGTGTCCATGACTCAAAATACTCCACTTCCCTGAAGATTCGACTTTTCTGAGGCAGAAGGCTTGATGCGATTTCCTTCCAGCCTGCACCATGACTTTGCCACCAAATTTTCTGTGGCGGAAGGTTCAATTCGATTTCCTTGCAGCCTGCACCCTTATTCACACCCAAAAGCCTATCATTTCCCTGTAGGCACGTGCAGACAACTTCTGCACTAACAACGAAGCCGCATCCTGCCCTGAGCCTTGCAAAGCGAGATGATCTTTCGACAGGGACCGACCCTATTAACCACCTATCCTCCATGATGCCGAATAGTTTGGGCTCCAGGCCTCTCCGACTCTACCCATTTAAGCTTAATTCCCTGTTGCCTTGCACAGCTTATTCTATGGTGATGGCTTGGTTGCCCAACGTCCAAAATCAGCCGATCAGCGAAGTGGCGCGGATTTTGCGCAAGCAAAAACCGTGACGCTTTGCTGGGTCGGCTGGATTTTGCTTGTTAGCTGCTTTTTACTACAACAATTGAATTTCATTCATCCAATGGTCTCAATAAAATATGTTTTTTGAAATATTTTTCCATGATTTCTGAATATCTCTTGAAACTCTGAATTTATTTCAGTTTCAAGAAGAGCAATTATTTTTTGTACTGCCTCATCAGCCGAATAGTCTGGTGATAAATTGACATGCAAATGTATATGATCTACTCCAATGTAGAGTAAATTTACTTCCCCTTGGAATTGATCGCCTGCTTTAGCCAAGATAACTGATACTTTTTCAAAATCATTAATGAGCGCTTGAATTAGTTTACTTCTATTATTTGCAAGTAAGCACAGATGATAATTTAATTCATTAAATACCCGACTATCATCATACTTCCATTGCTGAATGGCATACGCCTTTAAACCATTTATGATGCTCAGTTAGCTTAGTTTGTTCATTATCACACTCAGCAACATCATTTACATTATGAGCCTTATCGATTGCTGATAAATTTGGTTTGAATGCTGGGCACTCTACTTCATACGACCTATGTTC
>AASF01001136.1 GCA_000168735.1 Candidatus Endoriftia persephone str. Hot96_1+Hot96_2
CCCTGATCACCTGATCTATATGCAGAACGGCTATGCAACGCTCATGCACGGTCGCTGATTCGGAGTTTGGCCGGGCAGTTGCGGTGGACCATCACAACTGACGTATCGGTAAATGGTACGACAGCGGTGTCGGACGCCAGGAGTTCTCCCATCTTCCTGGCCTATGAGCGGCTCCGGGGAACCCCACGAAAAGGTTCACAGGTTCCATGGCATAGGGCGCTGTTGGGTTCTGAAAACGGACTGGGAGGATATTGAAGAAAACCAACAGTTGGTATTGGACAAATTTTCAAATGCTCGGGGCCGCAAGCCAGGCATTGATGGCCATCCTCGATCAACTGACCGACGAAAAGAAACGCTACGAATCCGTTGCCGAAGCAGCGGGCGGGGAAGTCGAGCTGTTCTGATGTGATAGAAATAATGGGAAACCAAGATGAATCGTTATGAATGTGAGATATGTGGTTGGGTTTACGATGAAAAACAGGGGATGCCCGAGAAGGGGATTCCACCAGGCACGCCACTCGATCAGATACCAGAGGAGTGGGTCTGTCCCGATTGCGGTGCCGACAAGGACGTATTCAACCAAATCTGAGTGCGACCACGGAAAAGATTGAACGATCATTGTGTCTGATAGGCAGAGGAGATGAGATGTTAAGGAAGGCAAGGACGGAGCAACTCCGAGTCGGTATGCATATCCTGTTGCCGGGGTCGTGGAGCACGCATCCTTTTTTGCGAAACCGCTTCAGAATCAAGTCCCAGGATCAGATTCGAAAGATCGCCGAATCCGGCATAGTGGAGGTCTTTGTTGATCCTGCTCAAAGTACGGTACCTGTGCCACCGGCAACAGAGGACTACAGGGCCTTCACTGGATGAGCTGGCACATCTGAGTCATGAGGGGAAGGTTGTAGATCCGAAGACACAGGCGCCGCCAGAGGGTTGGGACCCAAACCGATTGAAGGTGGAAGCGCTGACCGCTGCCATCGAAGACCAGAGTCTGACTCCGCAGGAAAAGGCTCAGGCGGTGTATCAACACTCCATGGGCATGATGGAGCGGCTGGTGGAGCATCCAACCAGCGAGCATATTCTGACTTCCAAGCAGGCGGTCAGTGCCATCACCGATCTGATCCTCTCTGATGATCAAG